>JAMJFS010000062.1 GCA_023544565.1 Methanosarcinaceae archaeon | reverse complement strand
ATTGTTTCATCCCACCGACAACCATCTCCAAATTGAAAGGTGAGATTAGGTAATGAGTAATTCTTTTGTGCACCTTCGATTGCTTGATGATCATAATCAGCGCCAATAACATCTATATTTGGAAAATTCTTTGCAATAAGATAACTGCCAAAACCGGCACCACATGCGATATCAAAGATGGTTTTTGTGGATAAATTGTCTTTAATTATCTCCCGAGTCCAATAATATCTAATGAGATGATGTACTCCTGCAATATCCCCATTTTTAATATAAGTATTTAAATCCAAACCCGATTCAGGTACAAAATGTTCATCTATGATTGTTGAATGTTTTATATTTAGCATGAAAGTACCCTCAATCTTAACATCCCGCAATTACCGTTGTAAAGAAAACAACAATCTCCCAGGAAGTTAAGATCAAAGATATTTATTTGTCATGTTACATCTGTGTTCTTTTTGTTTACAATTGCAAATATCTCACTTATTATTGATATTCTCTCATCAATGGATATTTCAGCAATCTCAACAATCTTCCTCTTTTGAATTTCTCCTTTTTGATAACCGGTTTCATCTTCATACATTTCATTGTTTGTGATGAGATGCCATATAATCGTTACAATTTTTCTCGCCAGAGCAATTATTGCCTTTTGATACCCAATTGTTTTTTTCTTCCGGTTGAAAAATTCTTTCAACTTACTGGCTTTCTTCCTGGAAGCTGCTTGAGCAACCTGAGTCAGTATCCATCTTGCTACCTTTGAACCTCTTTTGGTAATTC
>JAMJFS010000061.1 GCA_023544565.1 Methanosarcinaceae archaeon | reverse complement strand
ACCTGGTGCTGTATTGGCCATGGAATTATTTGCAGGATCATCTGGTGATACGCCTGGTGAGGATTCAGCTGTTGTTTTTATCCAGCTACCTAGTCCGGATATTGAAATTGTTAAGTATGTGCGGGGTATGGATGATAAATGGTATGATGCAAATACTCCTGCAGAAGGTCCATATATGGATGGTGGAAGTGCAGTTGCATGGAAATATGTTATCACAAACATCGGTGATGAGCCATTGGTTAATGTCATTGTTACCGATGATCAGGGTGTTAGTGTTCCCGATCCAGGCACTCTTGATGTAGGGGAGACTGTGACTTATATTGTGAATGATGCAGTACCTAGTATTTGTGTTCCATATGGAAATACGGGTTCCGTAGAAGGTACTGGATTGGCAAGTGGATTTGAAGTTACTGATAGCGATCCAGCATACTATAATTGTGTGGTTTATGAGCCTGCAATTAAAATCGTTAAATATGTGCAGGGTATGGATGATAAATGGTATGATGCAAATACTCATGCAGAAGGTCCATATATGGATGGTGGAAGTGCAGTTAGCTGGAAATATGTGATAACGAACACTGGTGATGAGCCATTGAGAAATGTTACTGTTACCGATAATAAGGGTGTTAGTGTTCCCGATCCGGGTAATCTTGGTATAGGGGAGACAGTGACATATATTGTTGATGGTAAAGTATCTGATCCATGTAGTTCATACACAAATGTGGGTAAAGTAGTAGGCATTGGAGAGAAAAGTGGAAAATCGGTTACTGATAGCGATCCAGCATACTATAATTGTGTGGTTTATGAGCCTGCAATTAAAATCGTTAAATATGTGCAGGGTATGGATGATAAATGGTATGATGCAAATACTCATGCAGAAGGTCCATATATGGATGGTGGAAGTGCAGTTAGCTGGAAATATGTGATAACGAACACTGGTGATGAGCCATTGAGAAATGTTACTGTTACCGATAATAAGGGTGTTAGTGTTCCCGATCCGGGTAATCTTGGTATAGGGGAGACAGTGACATATATTGTTGATGGTCAAGTATCTGATCCATGTAGTTCATACACAAATGTGGGTAAAGTAGTAGGCATTGGAGAGAAAAGTGGAAAATCGGTTAC
>JAMJFS010000060.1 GCA_023544565.1 Methanosarcinaceae archaeon | reverse complement strand
AATTTGCGATCGAATCCATTCTTCTTGCTGTAAGTGCACTCGCGGTCGTGATCCTTATATCTATATTTTTGTTCGGAGAGGGTGCAGCACTCTTTAAAGACATTCCATTTTTGGATTTTCTTAAAGGAAAGAACTGGCACCCTGAGGAAAATTAGGGCGGAGGGGAGAAAGGTTGGCGGCGATTTAGAAAAGGTGTCTAAAAAGATATATAAAAACTGTCAAAGTCACATGGATGAACTGTTTGTGAAAGTTGTGAATAATGAGGGGGAGATTTTGGATGTGGTTAGGAACAATGCGCTTGAGGAGTTGAACCATAGGTGAAGCAGAATGCATATTCGAAGGCGTACTGGAAGAAGTAAGACTACTAAAGAAATGACTAAATATGGGGCTCTTCTTGCGGTTTTATCGAATCTTGAAAATGAGAATTATGCCAAAATTGTTTTGGGTGATGTGGATGATTTTGTAAGGAAATTGCAAAATGTTACTGGCGAAGAACTTAAGGAAGCAAGGCAATTGATTAGAAAGTTTCCACAAAATCCTTTAGTTAAGTCTGATGTGAAAAGACCTGAAATACTTCGCGATTTTGTCGTACTTGTTGAGGATGAGTTTAATGACGTGTACGATGCGGATATTAGTGCGTGGCTATCTAACTTTATTTACATAGATGCCGGATTGACGCCATAGTGTTCTTGTTCATGAGATTGGAGACGTCCTGTGCTACGCGGACGGTGTATTAAAGTTTATGATAACTTTTTTAGTACAAGATTCTTGAACATTTTTGCTCTTTCAACAACTTCTGTTGCTTCTTCGATCGAATATTCATAAAAAGCGCCAGGATACCGAACTTCAACGGCATAACCTGACAGAATTTCTGCTGCATTAGATAGTTCTTTAAATTCAGGATCAACACTTATGCATGCATTGTTGATCTTTGCAAGATCGTGTGTTATCTCGACTGTTATGTCCTTGAAGGTAAAATAACTTTTTAAGTATTTTTCTACACATTGTTACGCATGAAAGCATATGGTGTCGGTTGGAGCACCTGGATAGGATAGAACTATTTCAGCTGTTATCAGGTCATTCCCGGCTTTGCACTGCCACTCTTCTACCCATTTCATTTTATCAGGCATAGATTAGTTTTCCCTCTCGGGCTACTATGCTGCCGAGTGTATTGGCAATATATTTTTCTTCATTAAATTCATCTTCATGATATACGAAGACATCCAGTGAGAAATCACGGTTTGGAAATATGCGCCTAACTGCTAAACTGCGTTTGTTTTCTGGACCGGGCATGTCTGCAATTATCATAAGATCTAAGTCGCTTTGTGGACCTGCGGTCCCTTTTGCGTGAGAACCGAAGAGGTAGATCTTTTTTGGGTGTATTTCTTCGACTATTTGATCGGTAATTTCTTTTATACGGTTTTGATCAAGTGTCATGATATGCCTCTTTTTTGGAAGTTAGGTTACCCATATTCCCTTTCTCACGTCAATGATAAAAAGTTTTGTGTTTGTTTTTCGTTTTATTAACTGCAAAATCTTCTACCTTGTAGGGTAAGGGTGTTTGAGTTTGTTTTGATCACCTGGATTTGTTAGATGTCAACTATGTATGAAATAGCATATTCAATTCATATCACAGCGATCTTCCCTGCATCGGTGATGGAATAGCCATCCTCGCCTGTGATGTATCCCATTGCTTTAAGTTCCCGCAGGTGATTGTAAGCCATCCCTTTGGAGATGCCGACATTGACTGCGATGGCAGCCACCGATGTGACTCCCGCCCGTATCTGTTCGAGTATCACTTTTTTTGTGTCCGAGATGTTGAAGCTGAGAATAGGGAAATCGATGATCGTGTTGTCTTCTTCTGTGACGTAAACAATTCGTTTCACCATGTCGCTTCTGGTGTATGCTCCAAACAGCGCCCCGAACGCCTGCGGTTTCCTGCCGCCTGAGACGTTGATCATTATCTGGTTGCCACGCGCGTGTTCCTGTTCTATTAGGTTGGAGACATCCTGTGCTACGCGGACGGTGTCGTAGAGGGATGTGATCTTTTTCTCTATCTCTATAACTTTACCGAACGTGTCTATAATAATCTGTTCTGCTCTGGTTTTTTTGTCGATTGTATTCTCTTCTGTTAAAATAATTATTTTTGAAGGGGACAGGCGGGTTACACAGAATACGACTGGTTCGAGAGCGTATATTGTGGTGATCAGGGTTATATTAGTCATCTATTTGGTATTA
>JAMJFS010000005.1 GCA_023544565.1 Methanosarcinaceae archaeon | reverse complement strand
TGCCTTTGGAAGTGAGTGCGGTAAGAGTTTCACGCTCGTCTTTGGTTAGTGTCACGATATATTTCTTTATATTCAATCCTCATAGATTGATTATGAAGGTCATATCTAATATATTTTACGACATTATACTGTTGACATGACACTAGTATATATACACATTAGAAAATATAAACACGGAATCCTGCCTCAGTGCAGGTTCTTATCTTCATTCAACGCACCCAGCATCTCAATAATCGAATATGCTGCACGCGTTACTCCCATACTTCTCTTGTCCGCATCCGTTCCTGCGACGTATAGGTTTTTGATCGGTGAACGGACATCTGCAAATTTTCCACTAATAGTAACAGCTGCTTTTTCAGGAATAGTGATCTGGTTATGCTCCATCTCTACATGTTTCTCTATCAATGGATGGGCGCGGTAAATCGTGTCATACGCTTTCTGTATCTCTGATTCCACGGTTTTATTCTCATCGATCACAAAAACAAACCCTACAAGTTGTTTTTCTTTTGGTGCAAGTGATTTATCATAATTGCTGATAGGCATTGCCCAGTATGGGGTATCCTTGAACCATATCTCTGAACCAATATAATTGAACTCATCCATTTTTTGATCAAGACCTAACCATGCAGTCAGACTTTTGGTCTGGATAATTCCGGCAAGGTCATCAATGTATGATCTTGGCAGGTCTTCAACAATATCAGGCAGATCTTTTGCAAAACCTGTGTAGATCACAATATTAGCATAGTATGCCTGGTCCGTTTCCACGCCTGTGACCCTTCCCTCATTTGTTATAATTCGTTTGACTTCGCTATTTGTCTGGATCTCAACCGTGTCTGGAAGAGAGTAGAGGACTGAATTCAATACAGATTTAAGCCCTTTACGAGGATAACCTTGAGATTTGGCAGTGTCAGTACTGATGGCAAATCTGCTTATTGATATAAGTGGATTTGAGACTGTACTTTTGATAGGATTTTCCAATACCCCCACCAACTTTGACCCCAAAGATGTGCGGAGATTAGAAAGCAATATGGACTTAAGAATGGATTCGGCATGTTGTGGCTTTTCTTTCGGACCCACAATGCTTTCAAATTGTTCCTGTGTGACACTGTCACGTACAAAACTACTGCCTGTCAACATCCTGTGAACAGATGTTTCCTTCATTGATTTTCCTGACAGGAAATATGATATTGCATCAACAAAATCATATGTGTCCTTTGACAGGTTATTTGGCAATGCGTCATAAGCAGACTGTTTGGATAAATTAACTCCAAAAGTGGATAGCGTAAGGGCTTTTGTGATAGCCTGCGACAGTATTAACCTGTCCTTTGTAGGCAGCATGTCGAATGTTACGAAATCTTTCAAGTTCGATGGAACCTTCTGGAAACTATTTTCCGTCCTGATGTGATAGTTTCCGTAATTCTCAAACACAGGTATGTAATCAAAATAGTTATCCATCAACATCTTCAGTGGTCCGACTGCAAGATGTGTTATGGCATGGGCACCGGTATCCACTTGAAAACCGTCAACTGTATAACTATTGCAGTTACCACCGACATGCTCAGATTTTTCAAGAATCAGCACTTTTTTGCCGTGTTTTGACAATGTGAGCGCAGCCAACAGTCCGCTGATCCCGGCTCCCACAACAATTACGTCATACTTATTCATTTTTAATTCCATTTAAAGTATGTAGAGGTCACTTAAATATCTCAGGTACAATACGTCTTGCAACTTCTTCATAGGCTTTTGAGAGGTTACCCTTATCTTGCCTGAATAGATCTTTATCAAGTGATTCTCCTGTTTCCTTGTCCCAGAATCGGCAGGTATCGCAGGATATCTCATCGGCAAGTAAGATCTCCCCGTCCTTGCGACCAAACTCAAGTTTAAAGTCAGGTAGCAGGATCCCCCTCTCATCCAGATAATCAACAAGTATCCTGTTAATTTTGAGTGCGATCTTGCGAATATGTTCGATCTCCTCATAGGTCGAGATCCCAAGAGCCACTGCGATATCATCGTTTAGCATTGGGTCGCCGTATTCATCACTCTTATAATCAAATGCAATGATAGGTTTTTTAAATATTGTTCCTTCCTTTACCGGATATTTTTTTGTTATTGAACCGGCAGCAATATTTCGTACAATGACCTCAAGTTTTACGATCTCAACTGCATAAACAAGCATTTCCGTATCTGATACCATTTCGATCTGGTGTGTCTTGATGCCTTCTGCTTCGAGCATTTCATATATTTTTCTTGATATCTGGGCATTGTAGTACCCTTTTTTTGCAACTTCACTTTTCTTCTTACCATCAAATGCTGTCAGGCTGTCTCGAAATTGTGAAATTAATTTTGTAGGGTCATCGGTCTTGTAGATCGTTTTCGCCTTTCCGGTGTACAATTGTTCCATTTTCATTTGAATATTCCTCAAGTTGTATGGGGATTACACTTTACTAATTATAATATGTCTTAATAAATGTATCACATGAATTGGATTATCAATGATTTTACAAAATGCGAACTATTACAAAATCTTATAAGCCATCACTTCATTATTTAATTCAGGTGATCTGATGGAACATGAACTTATGCGTATCGGCGTGTCGTTACCTGATAATCTTTTGGCAAAATTTGATATGATCATAGAAAAGCGCGGATACTCATCACGTTCAGAAGGTATCAGGGATGCAATAAGGAGTTACATAACCCATTATGAATGGATGAGCGATGTCAAAGGACGGCGTGTAGGTACGATATCTTTGATATACGATCACACAAAACGAGGACTTGCAAACGCACTTGCAGATGCCCAACATGATTATATTGATATAATCAAGTCATCCATACACCTTCATCTCGATCACGAGAACTGTCTTGAAGTCATCATACTAGACGGAGAGGGTGCGGATGTAAAAGCCGTTGCTGAGCGGATTATGTCCCTCAAAGGCGTAAAATATGTGAAACTTAATACTGCACCACCGGCAGATAAGATCTGAAATTGATGCCATATTAAATGTTTTTGAACTTTTTTTCAAACTATACAATTTATAGAATTATATAGTTCGAGTTAATTAGAGCGGAGGAAGTATTTTCTCGAGAGATGCTATGAGCGAGCGCCCATATCCTGTTAAAAAATACGTCTGAAAACTCTTGTCGCGTTTTGAATCAACAATATCTGCGTCTTTTAAAAGTTTCAGATGGTATGATAGTGCAGAGTGCTTATAATTCGTAACTTCAACCAAAATACAAACGCAAAGATCCTGTATTTCAAGTGCTTTTAATATGTGAAGTCGTATCGGGTCAGATAACAATTTAAAAAGCTCTGTCATTTTAGATACATCTTCTGACATGGCTAAATGTACTTTGTCAAGTACATTCTTGGATATGATATAAGGTTCACAGGCTTCAATTTCTTGTTTTTCACTCATTTTTACTCAGATTATTAATGTGGCTGATTGATTAATAAGTTTTGGAATTGCATTAATTCATGTATAGATGTCAGATGAGGCAAATATCCAAAACTATATGACCATTTCACACTAACTGTATTCCATGACCCTCGAACCGGTTCACATAAAAGCAATATCAAATTTTGCAAAACGCATCGACCTTTGCAGGGACGATGAGGATACAAAGACCGCGTCCGATCTTTTTGAGATGCTCCGTGAACTGAGATATGGAGGGCAAGTTGTCCTGCGGTCTATCGGGGACTTGAAGCGTTCAAAAGTAAATATCGACCGTATGGCGCTCTCTCGCAATCCTTTTGAGATAACTTATTCATGCGACAGCGGAAGCACGAACCCGCTCTCTTTTGACAATGGATTGCTGGTGGATTTTTGTCACTGTGCACTTGCGTCAACGCCCACAGACCTTGACCTTCACAGGAAAAGGACGATCGTATCAGCCACTTATTCTCCAAGCAGCAAGGTGACCATAAAAACGACAGATGAATGGGAAATGTTCGATGAGAGTGAGGTGCGTTGTAAGATCGTGCGCATCCAGCCCGGACTTTTGAATAAGAGGATCAAACGGATGGTGCATAACATTGCTATTTACCTTTCAGAATCCGAGCACATACTTTGGATTATGGGAGAACTTGACAAAGATGGGTTCTTTATTATGGATGGCCCGATCTATCCAAAGCAGTTGATGTACTGGATGGTCGTTGAATCGGATGATATCCAGATACGGTATGATTCTCATGCAAAAAAGATACTTCAAAATTACATTGACATTATGGACCATCATATTGAGAACCGGATACCAATTGTTGGATTCGTGAAGAATCCCGAAGATATGCAGATCATGGATACCATTAAAAAACAGGGCGGCAGAGTTGATATTCCCTGGGTACTGGATGCGCAGTTCTTCAAGAATACACTTTCACTTGACGGAAATGGTGGGGGAAAGAACAGTGGGAATAATAGGTGCATTACTTACACAAACTGGTTCATGCAGCCCAATCAATTCTATGAGAAGATGCTGAACAGCACATCCCCGCTTGTTGCGGGGTCAGTTGACCACAAGTTTGACAAAGAGGATTATTCCCTTACTTTTTTCATGGTCTATGTGCCCATGACAGGTGTTGTCTTTAAGGTGGAATCGCCATACGGGATCACAAAGAACGAAGAGATGAGGAACACTATCACGAGAAAGATATTGTACGACCTTTGTGTTAGCGGATTTCCTACAACGCTGTCAAAGGCGGATTCTGTTGCAAAGATACGATTGAGCGAGAGGCAGCAGATCATTAAACAGTTTGATGGTTTAAAGATTGATACGATGTATAATGATATACGCTGGGGTGAGATGGATGACTGATAATAATTACGAAAATGAGAATGATGATGATATTCTGGCATACGCATCTGATGAATTCAGAGGGGCAAATACATCCGTGAAAACTGGATCATCGGATACACCGGATACGCCGGAGTTTGAAGAATATGTGCCTGATATAGACGGCGGAAAAGATGATGCGGAAGATGCTTTCGGGATCATCACGACAGGTATAGAGCCGCTTGAGATCACTGAATCCGGTGCGCGTATCACGGGATATGTTGCAACTTCACGCCGGCAGGACGTGCGTCTGGGTACATACGTGATGGTTCCGTATGGTGATGAGGAACTTTTCGCACGTATCTGGAAATTGCAGTATTTGCAGGAATTCGAGGTCGATGATGCGACAGAGATTCATTCACGAAGGATGCTGAAATCCAACACGACGGCAGAGGCGGATTATAAATTCCTTGCACTTCTTGACCCGATATGCATTCTTTATGAACACAGAAGCGGTGGCGGTAGTGACGGCAAACCTCAACTTGTGCGCAGGATGGCGGACAGGATCCCACGTCCGAATACACCCATATTTCCAGTGACAGACAAGAGCAAGATACAGACAGGGCTTAACATTCCGAAGGAAGGGGTATTTTTGGGGCACCTGAGTGTTGGTGGAGAGGTTGTCAGGACACATGCAGTACCTCCTACTGTGCCGTATTATCTGAGAAATGATTATTCCATGGGCGACCCGCTGGTGTTCCGGCACATGCTGGTGTGCGGAAGTACGGGTACGGGAAAGACGTTTTTGACAAAGAACATACTTCGCCAGTTTATGAACGAGGATAACAGGTACCAGTTGCGGAGTGACAAGAGCAAGAATAAGAATCCGTGTCTTGTTATCATGGATCCGCAGGATGAGTATTCCCAGATGTTCGAGGACAATCCTGAAATTGCTGCCGGGGATGAGTATAATTTCAGGTCTGAAAATGTGGATTTCGGGCGCTGTGTCAATACGAAAACGTTTGTGGCAAAGGTGGCAGGTCACGCGTATGATGGAAAGTCGCGGGCTGAGCAGGTGGAATTTACGATTCCATTTGAACTTGTGAGGAATAACCTTTGGCTTATTACTCCTGTGGGTATGACAGAACTGCAATATACCGGACTTGAACTTTTGGTTGAGGATTATTTCAAGCGGGGCGGCAACCACACCTATGGAGGATTTGTAGACCACATTGATGATGAAAGCACACGAATAGTCTATGTTGACAGTAATAAGATACATGAGGCTTCATATGACGGAATTGTCAGAAGGGTGAGGAATCCTGCACTTCGGAAGGTGTTCGACCAACATGCGACTCCTATTACGGAGATACTCGGGAAAGTGTTCAGTCCTGGACAGGTGAGTGTGTTCCCGACTGAATACATCAGTTCATCGAGGATACGCGACCTGATCGTGCTTACGTTGATGACGCTTGTGGTGGATAACAAGCTGAGCACTTCGGGTGATGTTGCTGTCAAGGATACGCCGATCATACTTGCACTGGATGAGGCGCATCGGTATCTTTCAAAGACATCGGGTGAACATTCGAAGAAGATAGTCTCAAAGTTTGCGGATGCTGCACGTCAGGGCCGCAAGGAAGGACTTGGCCTTTTTTTAATTACACAGGACCCGCAGGATATTGATGATACGGTGTTCAAACAGGTTAATACGAGGGTGATATTGAACCTTACAAACGATGCAGCGATCAGTGCTCTGAAGGTGCAGAAGGGGTATGAGAAGCGTATTCCATATTTGAAAAAGGGACAGATGATCGTACACAGTCCTGATAACAGTGATATGGTCGAGGTTATGGGGCTTTCGAAGTGTATGGTCAAGCATGAGTGAGGTGGGTTGCTCCCACCCGAAATGTATATATTATGACACTACGTTAAAGAGTCGTTCAACCCTTCTTTGTTGTTCAATATCGATGATTAAAGACTAAAACTAAAAAATCAACATTGCGGGCCAGTGGCTTAGTCAGGCAGAGCGGTGGACTCTTAATCCATCGGCCAAGGGTTCAAATCCCTTCTGGCCCGCTTCTTATTCTTTTGATGACTATTTACACAATTCAATTACGAAGTAAAAGCATTCATGACTGTGTGAGAACAAATAAATCCCATGACGTTCATGTGAATTTAATTAAAACCAGCGTGTGTTCTTTTAAAGATCGGTGAGATGAATGCCAAAAGTAAGTGTTGAAATACCTCAGGAACTTCTGGATGACCTGAACGGTCATGTGGGGGATGATAAGAAGTTCGTCAACAAATCTGATGCCATACGGACAGCTATACGCAAGATGCTGGACATGATGGATGATATTGACAGGCGGCATGGCAGGATCAATGATTAAACTTTCTCAAAATAAACAAAGTAACCGCCGCAGGCGGCACAGCTCATAAATAGCCAAATACAAATATTGGACAGTCTAATTTTCCAGTTATTTTCAAGAGTATTTCTATTAACCCATATTATTATTAATCCATTTACATACGGTTTATAAGCGGATGTTTGAATATCGGGGTTTATCGAAATCCTCTCAAGACGATGATTCACACAGATTTATGTTGATTTAAGGTCGCATCTACAGTTAATCAGTATTAATCGATATTAATCGGCATCTTATATGATCATTGAAATTAATATTTTTTGGAAATATGCTGCGCTGCGCGCGTATTGCTACGTTCAGTTATACAAACAAACCGTTCAAACTTAAAGATTTTTAAAAAACGCAAGACTCTCAATACCCTCGTCCACGCAATTGACCTCTGTCACAAACCTGCCTTTGTAGTTTGATAAATTGTCCATTACGTGTTTCCAATCGATATTCCCCTTGCCAAGTGGCAGATGCTCATCACTTTTGCCCATGTTATCATGTAGGTGGACATGTGATATCCTGCCTTTGTACATTTTCAGAAAATCGTCCATGATATCTTTGCCCATGGTGTTCGCATGACCTATATCAAGTGTCAGTCCAACATTATCACGGTTGACATCTTTGACCATTTGAAGCATCTCCTGTGGATATTTTCCGAATATCTTTGGAACTTCTGGCATGTTCTCAACTGCTATGGTGATGCCTTGGTCTGCGGCAAAGTCACAGATGGATTGCAGGGATTCGATGTTGGTATGCCATGCGAGATCAGGCAATTGTGCGCCGTGGGGGGAGAGGTAGCCCGGGTGGATGACTGCAAGTTCTACAAATTCAGATACAATGTGGAGATAATCTTTCATCTGGCGAAGTACTTCGTTGCGTATTCCGGTGTTCAGGCCCCCGAGATTCATGTCCGAGAAAGGAAGGTGGAGGGTCAGTTCCAGATCTGTGGTGTCGCGGATGTCCTGCACATAGGTGATCGTTTCGCCTGTCAGGCACTGGGTGCCTTCCTGTACGATCTCCCAGCCGGTGTAGCCGTGGTCTTCGAGTTCATACGCCCAGATAAAAGGGTCTTCAACAATTGCGCGTGATGAGAAACTTATCCTTTTTAGATCCATGAGATATGACTTCCACTGCCTTGTTTTGCGTATATATTTTTGTATATATTGGCATATTTATTATCAGATATCGTTTACATCCAGATCGATCAAAGGCACGCCATCTTCGGTTTTTGGAGCAAGCCAGTCTTTCAGGTGTTCAAGTTCTTCTTCTGAACTTGCAGTTATGGTGACATGGATGGAGCCGAGTGGTTCTTCTATGGCAGGGAAGTTCAGGCGGTTTACTGTGGCCACCTGTTTGTTTAGCATGAAATCCGTGGAAAGGCCGTCTATCGAGTGACCTTTGTTCAATTGTGTGCGGGCAGTGTCCAGCTGTCGCTCCTGCCTGAGCAAATTATGCATGGTGAAAAGTGATTCGATATCCCCGTGTCCGACTATGCGTGGTTTTGGCATGGATTCGTCCACTGCGGTCTCAAGTTCTTTGAACATGTTAAAAATGGCAAGGCTCACGCGCTTGATGTCTTCTGTGGGATTGACTATGGCTGATACTTCAACTTTTATCATGAAAACGCTCCAAAAGTTTTACGATATCCTGTTTGAATTTTTCAAGTCCTGCTGCATTGGAAATGGTAATGTCTGAGGCTTTTATTGCCTCGCCCATGCCCCAACTGAGCTCACGCTCATCCCTGCGGCGTAAGGCGTTGATATCTGTCATATCATCACTTCGCCCGCGTGCTTTTACACGCTCAAGGCGCATCTGGATGGATGAGTCGATGTTGACAAGTGTGAAATCTTTCCCGAATTCCTGTTTAAAGAATTCTACCTCCGCGATCCCGCGCACGCCATCAATGACTATCATGTCTGTGCCGGTGTTGTTTATTTTCGGGACACAGCGCTTTGCAACAGCGTCCATGCCTTCATTTTCCCTCAGGTCAGTTCCTACACCGCCGGTATTTGCGTCCGTGGGTTCAAGTCCTCTCCGCATTACTTCTTCGCGAATGACGTCGCCCATGTTGATGACGTAGATGCCCTGGTTTCCTGCAACCCTAGCAGCTTCGGATTTGCCGGATGCGGGCATTCCTACAAAAGCTATGATCTTCATTATTGGTTGTCCTCTTGTTGTTTAGTCGTAGGATTCCATCATGGGTTTGATGTTATTTATTAGTATAGGGTTTTGGTGGATGGGGGGTGATTTGTGCTTTGAGCGGTCGCAGCAATTAAAAAATCGCAATCTTGAACTACTTGGAGTGCCCCCCGTGCGCCGCAAAACGTCATACTAATATACACCTTTCAATAATTTACAAATCAAAAGAGGACATATCATGAAAGTTTCAATAATAGGCTCAGGCTACGTAGGTACAGTATCTGCTGCGTGTTTTGCAGAACTCGGGCATGATGTCATCTGTATAGATATCGACGAGGAGAAAGTCAAGCAAATCAACGCAGGTATTCCCCCAATATACGAAGAAGGACTCGAAGAGTTGATGCAAAAACATGCAGAACATCATCTCATAGCCACATCGGATTACGATTATGCGGTCTCAAACTCCGATGTCTCGTTCATCTGCGTAGGCACACCGTCAGGAAATGATGGAAGCATCGACCTATCCATCGTACGTGCAGCAAGTGCAAGCCTTGGGCGTGCCATCGCAAAGAAGGGTGGATACCACATCGTTGTTGTAAAAAGCACAGTTGTGCCAGGAACTACAGAAGAAGTGGTACTCCCTACGATCGAAGACCATTCAGGTAAATGCGCAGGTAAGGATTTCGGGATCGCCATGAACCCAGAGTTCCTTCGCGAAGGCAAAGCAATTTACGATTTCATGCATCCCGACAAGATCGTAGTTGGTGCTATTGATGAACGCACAGGTGCGATAGTATCAGAACTCTACCAAAGTCTGGACTGTGAAGTCACACACACCGACACAAAGACCGCAGAGATGATAAAATACGTCAACAACTCCTTCCTTGCAACAAAGATATCCTTCTCTAACGAGATCGGGAACATCTGTAAAAAACTTGACATTAACACCTATGAAGTGATGCAGGCAGTTGGCACGGATTTCAGGATATCGCCAAGTTTCCTCAATTCAGGTGCCGGTTTTGGTGGCTCATGCTTTCCTAAAGATGTCAAAGCGCTGATCGGAAAAGCAAAGGATATCGGTTACGATCCACTTCTTCTCAGATCAGTTATCGAAGTGAATGAACAGCAACCGCACAGAATGGTCGAACTTCTCAAAAACAAATTCGACGACGGTAATATAAAAGGGAAAAGGATCGCTGTACTCGGGCTCGCATTCAAAAATGACACCGATGACATACGTGAATCACGCTCTATTCCCGTCATTGCCGAACTACTGTGCCTTGAAGCAGAAGTTATAGCCTACGATCCAATGGCATCGGACGAGATGAAAAAAGTATTCAGTAACATCACATACCACATGAGCGCTGCCGGTGCTCTCAAGGATGCGGACGCATGCCTCATAATGACAGAATGGGACGAGTTCAGAAAACTCGATTCTGAGTTCGGATTCATGAAGAACAGAATCGTGATCGATGGCAGGCACATGATCGTGCCGCAAGATCTTGAACAGGATATTGATTACGTGGGGCTTTGCTGGTGAAATTTGATGTTGGAATTTCGAATTGATCGAGAAATGTCGGGACTTCAATCCGCGCTTTAGCGCGACATGTTCCCACATCACCATTAAAAAGATTGTCAACAAAACCGGCTGCACATGTACTAAAATGAGAAATCCATAAAATCAATACCTATTTATCAATAAGTTCATCAGTGGATTGGCGACGACGGAATGTGCCGCCTACGGCGGATTAATATATAATAAAGAATCAAAACGATTACCATGTCAACAATACAATTATCTGATAGAGTCGGACTTTTCACAGAATCCGTCATACGCGACATGACACGCCTTGCAATAGGCTATAATGCCATAAACCTTGCACAGGGATTTCCTGATTTCGGCGCGCCTGATGAATTAAAAGAAGCCGCAATTTCAGCGATTCGGGCTGACCATAACCAATATGCAATTACATGGGGCGCACAGGAATTGCGAGATGCGATCGCAAAGCGTGCGCAGGAATTCAACAATATTCGCGTTGACCCCAACAGCGAAGTGACTGTGACCTGCGGGGCAACCGAAGCCATGATGGCATCCATGCTCGCGCTCATCAATCCCGGGGACGAGGCTATCATCTTTGAGCCGTTCTATGAGAACTACGGACCCGATGCAGCAGTATCCGGCGCAGTCCCGAGATTCGTGCCACTCGACCCTGATGACTTCTCTATCAATGAAGACGCTCTTGTATCTGCATTTAACAATAATACAAAAGTAATTGTTGTAAACACGCCAAACAACCCGAGTGGAAAAGTGTTCACAAAACGCGACATGAAACTTATCGCAGACCTTTGTCATGATCACAATGTCGTTGCAATAACCGATGAGATATACGAACACATCATTTATGATGGGAAAAAACACATTAGCCTTGCATCGGTCGAAGGCATGCAAGAACGCACGATAACAATTAGCGGGGCATCAAAGACATATAGTGTCACAGGCTGGCGTATTGGCTACACAATTGCCAATGAAGAACTAACGAACGCCATCAGGAAGATCCACGATTTCCTTACAGTTGGCGCACCCGCACCTCTCCAGCATGCCGCCGCAAAAGCACTTGCCTATCCTGATTCATATTACAGCGGACTTGTGGAAATGTATGACCGCAAACGGCACATGCTTTTTGACGCGCTCACATCTGCGGGGTTCAAGTGCATTCTTCCACAAGGCGCATATTACGTACTCGCCGATATCTCGGAACTCGCAGGTGGGATGGATGATGTGGAATTTGCAAAATACCTTGTGAAAGAGGTAGGCGTGGCTTCCGTGCCGGGCAGCAGTTTCTATACTGATACTGAAATGGGTAAGAAGAAAGTGAGATTCACATTCTCCAAGCAGGATTCAACACTGCGCGAAGCGGCGGAACGATTGGAGTCGCTGAATAATAGATGATACTGATAATGTTGATAATACAAAATAATTAAGTGAATATTTAGTGGGCAAACAAAATGAGCGATGAAATAAAAGACGATACACATGGTCGTATCGAATCATTTGACCAGAGCGTCAGAAGTCTTGAGAGGCGTCTGAGGGCAGTGGAACGCAGACTTTCCATCGAAGTTCCGTCCGAGGACAGTGCAGGTAGCGCGTTCGATAATACGGAAAAAATATTACAACAGACACGCACAGAGCTCTCTGCGCTTGTCGAAGAGTTCGGCACCCTGAAAACAGATGTTTGCAATTTCAAAGAGATCGTGCAGGGATCCCTGCGCGCGGACATGGATAAACTCTCAGACAGCATCCTGCAATTCGACAGTCGGCTTGATAAGTTGGAGAACCAGAACAAGATCACAATAGGTTCGATAAAAGTACCTGTTGAACTTTCGGGAGTTGTCGGAGCGGGTGTTCTGCTTGTGACTGGAACCCTCATTTTTGCGGACAGGTGGGACATCATCAGGTCCCCTTACTTTTCCTTCGGCATTGCCGGAGTATTGGCAGCAGCCGTATTTGTAAAATTCTATCTGGCAAACAAGACAACTGATTAGGTCTTTACCACTTTTACCAGATAGATATCCGTGTAATCCAGATACCCATCAGCCATTGCCTTGACCGAAATGTGACCTTCCTGTTTTCCAACCGGTAGCGAGATGTTAGCGATCTGGATCACAACCTCGCCGCCAGAATCTGTGACACCACCCGCAGCCGCAGAATGTGATGGCCCCCAGACCACAACGTTCGCATCAGGTATTGATATGTCATCATTGTCAAATACAGAAAGTAACAGCGGTGGAGTGTCTCCGCTGTCGTTTGGCAGAGCAAATGAACTGATATTTGCCACTACATACATCGGTCTTGGTACTGTGGGTGCATTCGAGATACTGGCAACGATTGCGGCAAAACCGATCAGTCCTATGATCGTGAGAACTACCATTCGCATCGGAAGCCCGACCGAACCCTGTTCATTATGCAGAAGGCTTTTGAGATGCATTGTTAAGATATTAAAAAAATAAAAAAAGAAGAAAGTTACTTGGTCTTTACAATCATCACAGCATCGGTCTTGTCATAATCATAAAATCCGTTTGCTGTAATTGTAAGATCCATCGTGCCTTCG
The DNA here is from genome assembly GCA_023544565.1 of Methanosarcinaceae archaeon. Taxonomy (GTDB): domain Archaea; phylum Halobacteriota; class Methanosarcinia; order Methanosarcinales; family Methanosarcinaceae; genus Methanovorans. Next base: position 63,930 of record JAMJFS010000005.1, on the reverse strand, counting down.
TTCTGGTTCGCACCGAGTTTAACCTGTGCAGCATCTGTGATAAGTGTAGCAATCCCATTAATATCGGTCGTATTTGTTGCGACACCACCAAGCCCGCGCAAGACTACGTTTGCATCCCGGACAGGATTTCCATCAGGGTCGTTTGCAGTGATCTTTACCACAAGTGTAAGCGCATTTTGCGCCGTAAGTGCATCCACAATAACAGTGTTCCCGGATTTAAGCGCACCTTGTATTCCGGACTCGTCAATATTTACTGACATGTTCTTTGTCGGCGGGGGGATAATCGCTATAAGCGCAGCCAGTGCCACCATTCCAACTACAAGCATTACAACGATATTGATCGGAAGTTCGATTGCAGAATCGTTTTGAAACAATTTTTTATTATTTACCATTCATACCACCAAATAATTTCGATTTGAAGGATACAGACTTTATATTTAAATTATATGTTTTGATTAATTGTGTAAACTTTTTCGTCGTCAAATAAATATAAAACCTTATAACCCTGCACGTAAACTTGATGTAAAAAACCATACTGGTAATGCCAATGAAAAAGATCGTAATTATTGATTATGGAGTCGGAAATCTCCTAAGTGTCCAGAAGGGACTTGAATATGCAGGTGCATCGCCTATCATTTCAAGTGATTCGCAGGAGATACTGGAGGCTGACGGCGTCATACTGCCAGGTGTCGGTGCATTCATCGATGCAATGAAAAAGATCGAGCCAATGCGTGATGTCATCCGCGAATACGTGAATTCTGGTAAACCAATGCTTGGTATCTGTCTGGGACAGCAGATACTCATGAGCCAATCAGATGAAGGCGGACTGACAGAAGGTCTTGATATCGTACCCGGACGTGTTGTTCGTTTTCCGCACACCGACCTGAAAGTCCCACACATAGGTTGGAATTCGATCAATATAATTCAAGGACATCCGTTCTTCGAGGGTGTGCCTGATAACTCTTATGTGTACTTCGTACACTCATATTATGTAGACACAGATACAACACACACACTTGCATCATGCAAATATGGCATTGAATTTGCAGCATCAGTTATAAACGATGCGAAAAATGTAATAGGAACACAATTTCACCCCGAAAAGAGCGGAGACATCGGGCTTAAAATGCTCAAAAACTTTGTTGGAATGTGTTGACTATTTTTAACTTTAACTTTAAACTTAATGAACAGGGATCATCATGGATATAGAAGGTTATGCAAAACGGGGCCTGCTTGCCGGCGAGCCCGATATTGAAGATAAACTGACTGCGCGCATACTTGAAGTGAAAAAGACCACACCACAGCATGCACGAAACCTTGCAAAGGCTGCCATTGTTGAAGCCAAAGCCACACTGAATGTCAGCGGCGATGTGCTTACATCAACGGTATCGGGTGTCACAATGGGGCAGTTCGGAGTTGGCTCACGCGGCATGGGTGATTTTTATACTCACGAAAAGATTGCGGAAGTTATCGGAAAAACGAGTGCCGTTGTCGACACATCCCATCTTGACGATTCAGGCGCGGTCAAAACCAACGGCGATGAAAAATACATTATAGTAACAATTGACGGTATCCACTCCCGCCTCAGTGATTTCCCGTTCCTTGCAGGTTTCCATGTGGCAAGAGCATCTCTTCGTGACGTATATGTCATGGGCGCACGCCCGGTTGCCTTGCTTTCAGACATCCATGTCGCAGATGACGGGGATGTCGCAAAAATATTTGACCACATAGCAGGTATCACAACGGTCTCGGAACTCACAGGTATCCCGCTCATAACAGGCAGCACTCTCCGCATCGGCGGAGATATGGTAATAGGCGAGCGCATGACAGGCGGTGTCGGCTCAGTCGGCACGGCATCCGACCTCACATCCCGAATACAATCAAAGGTCGGGGATGTGATCCTTATGACAGAAGGTGCAGGCGGCGGTACGATCTCAACCACAGCACTCTATTACAACATGCACAGGGTCGTTGACGAAACCATCAACATCAAGTTCCTTGAAGCATGTGAAGCACTCATTGGTTCAGGCCTGACAAAACACATCCATGCCATGACGGATGTCACAAACGGCGGTATCAGGGGTGACGCGAAGGAGATCTCAAGAACAGCAGGCGTAAAACTTGTGTTCGAAGAATCGCGCATCCGACCTCTGGTAAACAAACCGGTACTTGATATGCTTGAATCACTTGAGATAGATTATCTTGGTGTCTCACTTGATGCATTGCTAATAATCGCACCCTCTGAATTTGCAGACGACATCATGAAAACCGTGAGGGGTGCAGGTGTTGAGATTGACATTATCGGGCGTGTCGAGGAAGGAACCGGCGCCGAAGTGATAATTGATGGCGAGATACATGATTTTACACCACGATTTAGAGAATCCGCATACACTCCTATCAAAAAGATAATAGGTGAAGAAGAGCCGCGTAATTATGATGAGATGAAAAGTGCAATTGACAGGGCCGCGCATGATGCTATTGAGAAGAAACGGCGCGTTGTTGAGATGATTCGCAATATTTAATTTATAATTATATTGTATTTGTTATTCAATTTTTTGAAGACGAGGCAATCCGCCGCAGGCGGCACATCTCTTTATCAACAATAAAATTAAATACAAGAAGTTGCTTCTGCAAAATAGGGATTAAACACGATTTTATTTATTAACTGATAAATGAATACAGATGAATTTAGCATTACGTTTTTGTAGGTCACAAGTATGGGAATATGCCGCCTGCGGCGGTTGCATTAATTTTGGTTTCAGATAAAACTATTAAATTTATGTCGTTGTTTTGACACATATATACAAAGACCTTGCCCCTATTCTTGCTGTGCTCGCTTAACAACAAGCACAACCCCATCCTTTTCAATGATCTCAACCTTTTCCCCTTTAGCAATAGACTCATCTGCACGTGCTTTCCAGTATTCCCCTTTATACTTCAAATAACCTGTGATCCCTGGTTCAAGCGGGTCTATGGTTTGCGCCATATTACCTATCATTTCACCAATAAGGGGTTTACGGTGCCTGACTTCCATAACCTTATAGATCGCAAAAACCATAACAATACCGATAACTACGGTAGGTGCGGCAACGGATATCATCAAGGTTCTCTGGAAATCGGCAGGCGTATAAAATTGGGGAAAACTCATTGGAACCAGAAGAATACTGCCTGCAATCATACATATGATTCCTGCAATCCCAAACACCCCAAAACCGGGCGCCTGAAATTCCAATATCAATAGTGCGATACCAATAAGCAAAAGGAAGACTGCAGCGATATTGACGTCAAATCCGCTGCCTATAAGCCCAAGTGTTATTGCGATTATGCCGAATATTTCTGCACCTACTCCGGGATTGGATATCCCGAACACTACCCCGTATATTCCGAGCATCATCAGGATGGACGATATAAGGGGATTTGAAATGACATTCATAAAAGAAAGCCTGACAGAGGGAGTGTAATATTCGATCTCTGCACCACTCGTGTTGAGTGTTTTACCTTTAATGACCTCTCCATCTATCTGGACCAGCAGGTCTTCGATCGTTGGTGCAATAAATTCAATGACCTCTGCATCCAGTGCAGATTCAGCATTGAGGTTCAAATTTTTGGTGATGAACTCTTCCGCAACAGTCTCATTCCTGCCATGCATAAGTGCTTTTTCACGCGCAAGCGCAACAATGGCATTGACAATTTTTGAATCCTCGATCGGTTCAATTCCAGTTGCCGACATCTCAACAGGCTGTGCAGAGCCTATTATGGTATGTGGGGCCATTGCGGCAATATCCGTACTTATCAATATCAGTGTGCCTGCAGACCATGCTTTCACACCTTCTGGATAGACATATCCGATAACCGGAATATCTGATCGGTCAATTGATTCAATGATATTGAACGTTTCATCCAATCCCCCTCCGGGCGTGTTGAGTGTGATGATCAGAGCCTCAAAATTTCCCGCTTTTGCGGCTAAAATTGCATCCAGAACAATATCATCCGATACCGGAGTGATGGAATCTGAAATATCAAGAACAAGTACTTTTTGTTCTGCACCGGCACACGCAGGTGAGATAAAAAGAATGAAACTAAAAATTAAAAAGATAATTGGGAAAAGATACAATCTTTTAACCATCATATCATCTCCCTCTCATTCGCTTTTAACTTTATATCTGCTTCGCAACAGCCTGCGACAGTGCAGCAACCTGTCCTAACTCGGTCGAAGAAGAGATTATGATCATATTCTTCTCTCTTGCAATTTCGGCATAGGTCTGGAGTTCTCGCAGTTTGATAGCAACTGGTACTTCCTGATACAGTTTTGCAGCCTCTTTCATCTTCTCGGCAGCCTTGAACTCACCTTCTGCCAAAATGATACGCGAGCGCTTTTCACGCTCTGCCTCTGCCTGTTTTGCGATTGCACGAAGCATGGTGTCAGGAAGGCTGACATCTCTTAGTGTCACACTTGTGACCTTGATACCCCATGGATCTGTGGAAGCATCCAAAAGTTCCTGAATATCCTTATTGATCTGTTCACGCTGTGAAAGTACGTCGTCAAGTTCTATCTGGCCCAATACATCACGAAGCGTGGTCTGTGATAGCATTGAAGTTGCATACCTATAATTCTCCACTTCAGTTACAGCGGCGCCCGGTTCAACAACTTTGTAATAAACAACCGCATCCACTTCTACAGTAACGTTGTCTTTTGTGATAACAGCCTGTTTCGGGACATCGATAGTGACCACACGAAGATCGATCTTTACAACTGTATCAATTATGGGGATGATCAGGAAAAGACCGGGTCCTTTCACACCACTAAGCCTGCCCAACCTGAAGATAACAACACGTTCGTATTCCTTCACCATCTTGAGGGCTTGGGATAATATTGCGATAAAAATTACTAATACTGGAAATATAATTTCACTTACCATATAACATCCTCCTAAATCTAAAGTGATTGTTGAGGATAAAAAGTTATTGTTCAATAAAAAAAGTTAGAGGGGATTGGTGGGCCTAAACTGTATTCGAGGGGATGTACAAGAAAGCAATTAATTGTACATTAAAATGAAAGCAAATCATTGTTTATTTTAGGCCCACAGTACTATAATATGGCGTTAAGGTTTATTAACCTGACTGTATTTGCTGTGTGAAATTCCAAACTAAAGAAAAAAGCAGTGGCAATCTCCATGATTTTTAAAAAAATAAAAAATGAGGCGCATGTTTCTAAATAACAATGATATGCCTCGATATAAAAACAATATTTGTGGGGAATTACTTTTTCTTTCCAATGAAATAGTATACTACTGCTCCAATGATACCAAATAACAAAGCAATAATTATCCATACTACTTTCATCACATTTGTTAAAGATTTATTTTGGGTCAAAACATCATAAATAACCCATATAAAAGATGCTAATGCGAGTAAACCCCATATCGTGCTGATCAATTCCATTTTAATTCACCTCCATTATAATTCACACTAAGTTTTTACAATATATACTGTAAGGAATTTGAGTGTTTACACCTGCCTCCTTATAGGATATGCCACAATTAATAATGATGATTTTTGTACTATTTAAATTCTGTGTCAATTTCTAATACAACGACAAATAGAATATTATATGCACGATACATTGCCTAATTAAACAATGGTTGAGCATACATGTATAGCAACTGATAAATCCGATATGTACTATGTAATGGATGATAAAATGAGTGAAAAATGTACAGAATGTGGCGGTCATGGCATTAAAGTCATATCCACCGAAAAGTGCCCGCAATGTAAGGGTTCAGGGAAAGCGAAAGCTATTGACTTTATGAAGTTATCCGAAAAGGACATGGGAAGTTTTTTGCAGGGGGGAGCTGCCTGTGAGAAATGCGGCGGAAGCGGAGAGATCAAGATAACAGAACCATGTGAAGCGTGCAAGGGGCGCGGTGCTTTCTACAAATGCAAAGTTTGCAGTACTCCGATCGACCAGCTAATCGACGGCGAGGAAATGTGCAAAACGTGCGGGGGTTCACAGATGGTGTATAATCTTGATGCATCATGCGACATGGATGAGGTGGAAATAGGAAAACTCTATCATGCGATAGGTAACAGTATCGCTGATTTTGGCGTGTTCGTAGATTTCAATCCGCACATACGGGGGCTTATTCATTCAAGTAACATCACACGCACGATCAATGTTGGCGATGAGGTCATCGTTTATGTAAAAGATATTAAAAAGAACGGCAACATGGACCTTGTTCCAAAATATCCTGCACAGTATCAGACAGTAGAATTGGAAAAAGACATTTTGATCAAGAAATCATCAGAACTCCGTAATTTTGTTAAAAAGATCGTGAGACTCGAAGGTGAAGTGACACAGGTAAAACAAACAGGCGGACCTACCATATTTACTATCTCGGATGATGATGGTCTGGTAATGTGTGCTGCATTTGAACGCGCAGGTGAGCGTGCATATCCTGATATCGATTCCGACATGATAGTGACGATCGTGGGTGAAGTAAGTCTGCGTGATGAGAAAGTGCAGGTTGAAGTACGAAGTATCAAGAGACTCACAGGAACTCAGGAAAAGACTGTGTGGGATCGGATCGAAAGTGCTATCGACAAAAGGGCTGAACCTGATGAGATCGAATTTTTGATCGAGAGTGATATCCTGGAAAAATTGCGACCGTCAATGAAACATGTGGCAAAAGAGATCAAAAAAGCCATCATCAAATCAAAACCAATAGTACTTCGACACCACGCCGATGCGGACGGAATGACTGCGGCTGTGGCAATCGAGCGCGCGATCCTGCCCCTTATACGTGAAGTAGGAGGCGCGGATGCTGAATACCATTACTACAAGCGTGCACCATCAAAAGCACCGTTCTATGAGATGATGGACATCACCCGCGACATATCGTATGCACTTGAAGATGCTGCGAGGCATGGCCAGAAAATGCCGTTTGTCATACTTGTTGACAACGGTTCTACAGAAGAGGACACGCCTGCGATGAAACAGGCACAGGTTTATGGAATTGATATGGTCGTTATTGACCACCATCATCCTGATGAAATAGTTGACCAGTACCTGTGCGCACATGTGAATCCTGCATACGTTGGTGGGGATTTCGGAGTAACCACAGGTATGCTGTGTACTGAGGTTGCGCGAATGATAAACCCGGGCGTGGTTGACGATATCAAGCACCTTCCTGCAATATCCGCAGTAGGAGACCGTTCCGAAGCAGATGAAGCGCGCAGGTATATCGAACTTGTATCGGACAAATATTCTCTTAAACAATTGAAAGACATTGCGCTTGCTCTTGATTTTGAAGCATACTGGTTAAAATTCAGTAGCGGAAAATGTGTTGTTGATGACATTATGAACTTAGGAGATTCCACAATTCACAAAAATCTGGTCAAACTACTGTGTGAGCAGGCAAATGGAATGATAGCAGAGCAGCTTGATGCGTGCCTGCCAAATGTCAAATCACAGCCACTTGAAAACGGTGCGATGTTGAATGTACTTGATGTTGAGAAATATGCACACAAGTTCACGTTCCCTGCACCCGGAAAAACATCGGGCGAAGTACATGACCGTATGTGCCAGAAGTTCGAGAATAAACCTGTCGTAACAATAGGATACGGCCCTGATTTTGCTGTGATACGATCCAAAAACGTGCGAATGAACATCCCGCAGATGGTGCGTGAGTTACATGACGAAGTTGTGGGCGCAGGTGTAAATGGCGGGGGGCATCTTGTTGTCGGGAGTATAAAGTTCGTAGAAGGCATGCGCTCAGAGGTCTTATCGAAATTAGTAGAAAAAATAAGTGCTGTGGAAGTGGATTGATCCACATTCCATTGCAACTTTAATTAATTACGGTTAAACTTAAGATCAGATCAAAACGCTTAATCTACACGTACAATTCTCACCAGTGACTTAACAGGTACATCGGATAATATGTCCGCACTCTTCTTGTCAACAAGCACTACGACAAGAACGGGTTTTGCACCCAATTCACGTATTTGGTTGATTGCATCAATGATCGTTGTGCCGGATGTAATTACATCGTCCACGATAACACAATTCTTATTAGTTACATCCCCAAAATGCCTGCTAAATGTTCCGCGTATTTTGGTACCTTCAATGTGCTCCTTATGGGAATGGAATACTGCAAAGTCTGTACCAAGTTCATCGGCCATAAGACTTGCAAACGGCACACCACTTGATGCGATACCCACAACGGTATCGATTTCAAGATCGTTTGATCCCATTTCTTCAAGTACCAGATTCGATAAAGTCTGTGCAGTATAACGAAGTCTGTATGAATTCTTTCCGATGTTGCTCCAGTCTACTGAAATATCTTTTGGTGCAGGTGAAGTCATTTCTTTTTTGGAACGCGTCAAAAGCCATGTCACAGTTTCCCGTGAAACATTCAACTCATCTGCGATTTGTCCGGTCACAAGTCCTTTGGATTGCAGTTCAACTGCCTTTTGGATTAGATCTTCTATATTCTTCATGATGTCCCCGCCTGATAATTATATTAATACCGATAAGGCGCATATTGTTTATCATTCCTTATCATTATTTTCTTTCTTTAGATATACAACATCCGTACTGTTATATTTTTCTTTTGCGTTTCTTTTTTAATTCCGACCCGCATATCGGACATACATCACCGTCATCAAATCGTTTCCTGCATCCTATACACTGTTTTTCCCATACAAGTATATCGCGTATCTTCTTCTGGACAACAGGTTTTACATCAATGCCCAGCATCACAGCCACGTTCTGGACCGCATAATCATCGGTCAGAAGTATTGCATCATCCTTACGTTCCAGTGCCTTTGCAAGTATATCTATATCAGTGGGGGATAACTCCTCTACATCACGGGTATGTTGTGCCATCTTGCGCACCTCATCGATCATACAGGGCTGTGGCATCTCAACTTTTGCCCCATCTTCGCGAGCGAGATCAAAACGCATGGATGTTTCGCTGCTTTTCAGTTCATTGACAACAGACGGGACAGTGATCAACAGTGTGCTCTCAACAGGATAGCCCATAATAAAAACCGCAGAGTCTGCTATATAATACGTCATGTTATAATTTTTATCTTCGTATTCGTTTTACATTAGCTCTTTAACAAGCCAGCCCCAATATTTGATCGTAGCAACAAGCCCAAGCGTCATACCAATTGCGAAAATAAGGTTTCCAATCATCTCTCCTTTTTCAGAATATGGTACAAACGATGAATATGCTGCTGCAATTAGAATGAAAACAATACTAAAGTAATAAATGATAAAATAAGGCTTGATCCGCATGACAGCACCCATTCGTTTGCTTAGTATTGCCATCAAGTACATGATAACAGCAAATGATATGGCTGCAATATTCCAAAAATATAGATCTAAGTGAATATCAATCACCTTCGGTCATATGGAGATATAATTTTGCAGTCAAAATAAGAGCCATTAGACCACTCAACAATTCAGCAACCTCTGTGTAGATCGTTTCATAGTTAAATATCTGAGTTGATGTTAACGCGACAATAAGAAACAACAATGGAATCAAAAACAAGTAGTAGTGTGTGTTAACCTTAAACTTTTTTTGATAGAAAAGTCCAATACCACCTATAAAAGCCACAATAATAGCAGCAACTACCCACGTATATATCTCAAAAACCCTCGATATAGTTTCATAATCAACCATGCCTAACGTCTCTTTTTGAAAGCATCAACAAACGCTTCTCCTGGTGTTTTTGTAGGTGTGCCGCTCATAATGCCCGAATAATCTGAGAAAGGCAGTTTAACCTCAATTCCTTCATCTCCGATCTCAAATTCACGTATCTCTTTGTCATGATTGCTTCCACGCATCTTTAGAACCGATATAGCCTTTCGCATCTCAGATTTGATCTCAACATACCGCAGCATTATCACGGAATCCATTACGTAGCTTGTTCCATTACCTGCGATTGTCAAATTTCCGGAAAGATCTGTCTGCTCATTAGTGAATATTGTTGTTATATTCCTTGATTTCAAGAAATCTGCAAGCAGGTGAATATGCTCTCGAAGTTCTATTGATGTTTCCAGAGCAGGCTGGAAACCATAGATGCCATCGATAAGCACGCGTTTTACATCCATCTCTTCGATTATCGATATTAATTGAAGAGTATGTGCGTTTGCATCAAGTTCCGATGAACTTGTATGTAATACTTTGATCATGCCTGATTCAATATACTTTCCAAGTTCATGACCGATTGATTCCGCATTAGATTTGAGTTGCCCCTCATCTTCCTCAAAAGAGACGATAATACCTGGCTCACCATTCTTTGCACCTTCTATAATGAACTGCATTCCAATGAGAGTCTTCCCAGTTCCGCTTCCTCCTGATATGAGGGTGCTTGTGCCGCGCAGCAACCCGCCTCCGCACATTTCATCAAGACCAGTGACACCTGTTGGTATCCGTACCTTGGTGTATTCTTTGTGCGGTGTGGATTTTATACGTTGGTATACAGTAATACCGTCTTTTGTTATCGAATATGTGTGCTTGCCGGTTAAAGGATTTTGACCGCGCATCTTAAGTACTTCTAAAGAACGTACCCTTCTGACATTTTTAAGATCATTTGAAAGATAGATGATACCATCTGAGATATAACTTAATTCGCTTTTCAACAGATCTTCTTCATTAAACTCTCCGGTTATGAGAACAAGAGTATTCCAACTTTTCATACGCACGAAAAGTTCATAATAAAAACGACGAAGTGTATTCTTATCTAGATTCATGTCAATCGCAGTTATCGGATCAATTACGATCCTGTCTGGTTTGATACTCTCGCTCTCATCTTCAAGGAAAGAAGCAAATGCATCAACCCCTTTATTGATTATTTCGACACCCACAGGTACATATTTGATTTTGCCCTGTGCAAGTAGCGAAACGTTGTAAAAACTAAACTTTGACATGAAATTGTTAATCATGGCTACCGGTTCACTGAGGGCGGTGACGTACATGCAAACCTCATCATTGCGTGCAGCATTGAATATAGACTGCATTGCAAATGTGGTTTTGCCGGCACCCGCCATACCTGCGATTATAAAAGTAGATGGTCTTGTGAATCCTCCATCGAGGATTTCATCAAGCCCTGATATTCCAGATGAAACTTGTTTCATAAAAATAACCCCTGTGATAAAAAATTATTTGCATTTGATGCATTAAATGATCTTTTTAATCTTTTCTGCTGCTTTTTCAAGTTCTACAAGTATCAGTCCTAACCCGGCATCTGGTTCTGTCAATATGACTATAAGTGCCTTTGGACCTGCTCCCATAGCCACCAGTTTTCCGTGATCTGATTCTACTATAATCCTATCAGGAATGCCTTTTCCAAGCTCCGCCGTGGAATTCTCAGCTGCACCAAGCATAGTAGCAGACATTGCAGCAAATGTTTCTGCATGAGATTTTATATCCATATCTGATACTATGAGAAGCCCATCACGACTGGCAATTGAGGATGCATTAATACTCCCCATCTGTTTCAGGTCTGATAGGATTTTTTCAAGCATTTTATTATTAGAAACTATAACTAGATCCCCTTTTTTTTATTATTGTGATAATTGGTAGTGTTTTAGGTAGCAAATAGGTGTACTACATTGTTACATTTATTATTCTGCCCCCTCAAGAATAATAAATATTATTTTTTGCAATGTTTGTATGACATTTGTAAATACTATAATTCATCACACTATTAAATAAGTTTTGTTTATGTTAAAATGTTGAATCAATATTGTATTGAACAGATTTTTATTATAGCGTGTCTTTAACTAAAGCATGAACTTTGAAAAAGCAAGAGAAATGATCATTGATTTCATTTGTACAATAACAGAACAGGCCCGAGTAAACGGTGCAGTTGTTGGGTTGAGCGGTGGTATTGATTCAGCGCTTACAGCCTATCTGACAGTTGAAGCACTCGGGCATGAGAATGTACTCGGCATACACCTTCCTGAACTCAACGTAACTTCAGCCGAAGATGTACTGGATGCCACAGAAGTTGCAGATCGGCTCAATATAGAGTTCAAAACAATTGACATTTCCGAAATACTATCCTCATTCATGTATTCAATACCACAGAGTGATGGTGCAACCCCTCTTACGAATGGAAACCTCAAAGCACGTATCCGCATGTCAGTCCTGTACTATTATGCCAACCTGTCAGGCCGCATGGTGATCGGAACAGGTAATAAGACTGAAATAATGCTCGGATATTATACAAAATACGGGGATGGCGGTGTTGACATCGAACCTATCGGCGACCTGTACAAGACCGAGGTCTTCGAACTTTCACGTATGGTGGGAGTTCCAGAAGGAATCATTACTAAACCTCCAACCGCAGGTCTTTGGGTCGGACAGACAGACGAAGATGAATTGGGGATATCGTATGTGGTGGTGGATAAACTGCTTGAGATGCTGCTTGATGGCAAAGACCCCGAATATATCCAGGATATCCTTGGTGTATCAGATGAGCAGATGGATTCAACGATCCAGCGCATAAGTGCGAATATACACAAAAGTCAGGCCCCCCCGATAGCAGTTCTTGATGCTGCGCGGATGGTGGGATAAAGGTCTGCAGTGTTCACCTGCTCGGAAATAACCCCCATTCCTGCAGATCAAATCTTACAAGCGGCTTTGCCAGATGTCTTCTGGCTGATGGCGGCACTTCATACAATCCAACCTCCAACTCCCGATTCAATTCAATGGAAACTGCCGAGTTGGCTGTTGTTTTACATTTTTTGCACCTGTACCCTTGCCCAACACCTGCGGATTTCATCCGTTTTCCACACGATGGGCAAACAGGGTTTTGACTCTCACTTTTTGCGGCAAGGGATCTTATCTGTATCTTTTCGATGTTCAGTGTATTCTCACTAACACTGCCGTACACTACGATCTTATCATTTTCGATCAATTTACGCACAAGTGCCCTGAAGTTCTTTGTAGGTTCGTATGCAGCACAATCAATTTCATCCCCCTTACTGTCACGGATCGATAAGATCACATGACCTCCCTGGATCGTTTCAGGGGTTTTGGAAACCGTCCCTTCGATAATGTACGAGTGCATCTCCTTGATATCTGAAATGTTTGTGGCAGGAATAAGATGCATGTCAGTTCCCTGATTCGTTCTGTATACAACAGAGCGCTCAATGGGTTCTGATTCGATCAAACCGGCGGCACGTGTCACATCATCCACACTTTTCCCGCGAATTCCGAAAAGCACAGGGTCGGGAGAACGTGGTACACAAACAATGAGGTCGTTTGCGCAGTCAACTGTATCCCATGTAGAAGGATACGTTTCTATGTCGGCTTTGTGTAGACTTGTATTATCAACTGACCGAAGGGTTCCCCAGACATTTTGCTCACGGTACGCTATGTATTCGTATGTGTGGTCCCAATCACAGTCCAGCATCGCACCACATGCAGCAAGTGCACCGATAAGACCGCGGCCGTTCTTGAAACATTTGTGCGGGATGTCAAGTTCACATGCAAGTTCCTTTGCGTCGTCAATTGTCAGGACATCTGTGACCGCACTTCTGAAAAACTCACATAGCGCCTGTTTTGTGCGCTCAACATCATTGTCCGGTACGAACGCAACACCCGGATTCGTGTTTTCACTTACCATCTCTGCCATTGATCCGATACTTGAGATGACGTGGTCTATGACCTTTTGTGGTTGGTCTGTGTCAATATTTATGGCAACAGATGCATTGCCACGTGTTTTGTACGGAATTGTCGGGTTTAAACGCATCAAGAGAGGTAAACCTATTATTGACCCATATGCCTTCAACTCGTCCAGAAGTACTGCGCAAAGATATGTGGTGCACATCCCGTTCCTTGAATCTGTGTCATCAATACCTATAATCATGTTTCTCCGCTTGTACGCCTGTATTGAAACGATGGTCATTTATATATAGATGTGCAAACACTTAAATTAAATGCTATGGCAAAAGATATCTTGATACATCAGATCATTGATGTGTTGGAATATGCAGGATTCATTGTCTCGGATCGTTGCAACATCAGACCACGAAGTTTTGACCTTGCTGCAAGAAATGGTGATATTCTCTTATTTTGTAAGGTCTTGTATAATATTGATGGCCTGAATGAAGATACTGCCCGCGAGATGAAAACACTTGCACAATATCTTGGCGGTTCGGTACTGGTAGTTGGTGCTAAAACCCGCGACCAGTTCCTTGAGGACAGTGTTGTTTATGTGAGATATGACATCCCTTCACTCAATGTCCAGACATTGTTTGACTATTTTGTAGAGGATGTGCCTCCACTTGTATCAGCAGCACCTGGTGGCTTATACATCTCGATCGATGGAAATGTTTTAAAAACAGCAAGGTTGGATCGGTCCCTTTCACTTGGTGCGCTCGCATCACAACTTGGTGTGTCCAGAAGAACCATCAGTAAATACGAAGAAGGGGGTATGGATGCTTCTATTGATGTTGTGTTACAGATAGAGGAATTGCTCGATGTAGCAGTTGCACGGTCCATTAATATCCTTCAATCATTTGAGAAAAAACCTAAACCTGTCTCGAGGCGGGAAAGTCAGAAAAATGTGCCGGATGATAACATTTTGAGTTTGATACATACACTTGGTTATGACGTACTACAAACATCCCAGGCACCGTTCAAAGCAGTGTCCAGTGATAATGCAAATGTCATGTTGACAGGTGTGAGTGAATACAGCAGTGCCATGATCAAGCGCGCTCATCTTATGAGCAGCATATCCGAAGTAACAATGACACAATCTGTTTTCATAATAGAAGGACACAGCAAGTCTGAATCAGTCGAAAATACAGTTTTGATAGAACGAACTGAACTGGATAAATTGTCAGATTGCGATGAACTGGATACTCTGATCCTTGAGCGTAAGAAAAGGCAGAGCATTTGAATTTCCAAAACCTAATATATACTTATCCCGTATGACTCATAATGACCAATACCACCATTCCTATTACTAATATTACTGCTGCCAATGCCCCTGATGTTCTCGTTACCCATGCTCGTACCCATACGAATATAGCAGTTTTGGTCTCAGGAAGAGGTTCCAACCTTCAGGCCATAATCGATAACATTGAAAATGGATATCTTGAAAGTGCGAATATCAGTGTGGTAATAAGCGACATAGCAGATGCCTATGCCCTTGAACGTGCAAAAAAACACGGTATCGATGCAATTTTTGTAGATCCGAAAAGTTTTACAAACAAAACAGAATACGAGCAGGAGCTTGTAAAGATACTTGACAGTTATAACACCGACCTGATAGTGCTTGCCGGATACATGCGGATCGTTGGCAAAGACATGATCAGTGCTTATAAGAACAAGATACTGAACATCCACCCAACATTACTCCCATCTTTTCCGGGACTGCATTCCCACAAACAGACGCTTGATTACGGTGTAAAGGTATCGGGATGCACTGTACATTTCGTTGATGAGGGGATGGATACAGGTCCGATAATTCTACAAAGTTGTGTTCCGGTATTTGAAAATGATACTGAGGATACGCTTTCACAACGTATTTTAGAACAGGAACATAAGATATATCCGCAGGCTGTAAAATTGTTCATTGAGGGTAAACTTAAAGTGGATGGGCGGATAGTTAGAGTTTCAAAATAGAGTTTATACTATTGCAAATTTATACTATTGATATATTCACATACATATACCATACATAACCAAACGGATGATGAAACATGTCTTACATTTCAGAAATTGACCCCCAGATCGCAGAAGCACTTGAGAAGGAAGCAGAGCGTCAGGATTACAAACTTAACCTGATCGCATCAGAGAACTATACGAGCCGTGCTGTAATGGAAGCACAGGGTTCTATTATGACTAACAAATATGCTGAAGGATATTCCGGCAAACGCTACTATGGTGGCTGTGATTTTGTCGATATCGCAGAAGACCTTGCTATCAAGAGGGCAAAGGAGATATTTGGTGCAGAGCATGTCAATGTCCAGCCGCATTCCGGTTCAGGCGCAAATATGGCAGTCTATTTTTCAGTACTTGAGATTGGCGACACTATCATGTCCATGGACCTGACACACGGCGGTCACCTATCACACGGCAGTCCTGTGAACTTTGCAGGTCAGTTGTACAATATCATCCCATACGGCGTTGATAAAGAGACCGAAGCACTTGATTATGATGCTTTGATGAAACTTGCAAAGGAAACCAAACCAAAGATGATCGTTGCAGGTGCATCCGCATATTCACGTGAGATCGATTTCAAACGTTTCAGGGAAATTGCAGATGAGGTCGGAGCATATCTTTTAGCAGACATCGCCCACATCGCAGGACTTGTTGCAGCAGGTGTGCACCAGAGTCCGGTCCCTTATGCTGATTTTGTTACCACCACGACCCACAAGACATTGCGCGGTCCACGTGGCGGAATGATCATGTGCAGGGAAGAATATGCAAAGGCGGTAAACAAGGCAATATTCCCCGGTATCCAGGGTGGACCGCTTATGCACATTATAACGGCAAAGGCTGTGGCATTCAAGGAAGCACAGGGTCAGCGATACAAGGATGACCAGGCTCAGACCGTGAAGAACGCAAAGGTTCTGTCTGAGAAGTTGATCGAACTTGGTTTTGATCTTGTCTCAGGTGGCACGGATAACCACATGATGCTTTTGAACCTCAACAAGTTCGATATGACCGGTAAGGATGCAGAGGCTGCATTCAGCAGGGCGGGAATTATCCTTAACAAGAATACGATCCCATTCGAGACAAGAAGTCCGTTCATTACAAGCGGTGTCAGGATCGGTACTCCGGCTGCGACCACAAGAGGTATGAAAGAACCGGAAATGGAAGAGATTGCACAGATGATCGCTACTGTCATCGCAAATGTTGATAATGAACATGTGCTTGACAGCATCAATGCAGATGTCGAGCAGCTTTGCAGTAGGTTTCCTATATACAAGAATTTGTAAGGCTTGTTGAAATAGTATTTTATAATCTTTAACTTCAGATGTGATATACAATGTCAGATGAGGGTATTGACTCAAAGATAATCGATGGCAGGAAACTGGCAAAGAAACTGGAAGCGGAAGTTAAAAAAGGTGTAGAGGAACTGAAACTCGACCGTGGGATCACCCCGGGTCTTGCAACGATCCTTGTCGGGGAAGACCCCGCATCCAAGATGTATGTCAGGTTGAAACACAAGGCATGCGAGAGGGTGGGAATTTATGCAGAGGATATCCTACTTCCCGAAACCACCACACAGGAAGAACTTATCGAGCATATCAACACGCTGAACAGCAGGGATGACATTCACGGTATTCTGGTGCAACTTCCGCTTCCCGAAGGTATTAATGAACAGGCAGTAATGCTATCTATTGACCCGTCCAAGGATGCGGATGGTTTCCATCCTTACAATATGGGGCAACTTTTGATCGGGAACGAAGGGTTTGTGCCATGTACACCAAAAGGTGTTCTTCGAGCACTTGAAGAGTATGGCGTGGAGATCCAGGGCAAACATGCTGTGATCGTTGGACATAGTAATGTGGTTGGTAAACCAATGGCTGCAATACTTGTGAACCGCAACGCTACAGTATCAATTTGTCACGTCTATACCGATGATCTCAAGAAGTTCACAATGGATGCTGACATACTAATTGTTGCAACAGGTGTGAAGCATCTTATTAAAGCCGATATGGTAAAGGAAGGCTCTGTTATCTTTGATGTGGGGATCACGGAAGAGGAAGGAAATGTCTATGGGGACGTTGATTTTGACAATGTGGTGAAAAAAGCATCACTGATAACTCCTGTACCCGGCGGCGTGGGTCCGATGACGATATCCATACTCATGCAGCATGTGCTCATGGGTGCTAAAAATACTAACTGAATACGATTCTTATATAATATATAAACCCATAATCAACGATAACAATGGTTGTTGATGTTGACATATGCGGCTTGAAGATCGGTGATGAGCATCCTGTACGATTAATGGGTGTCATAAACCTTAGCCGTGAATCTTTTTATAAAGCATCTGTTGCAGACAGTACCTCTATTCTCAATGTGGCACACCGTATGGTAGATGAGGGCGCGACCATCCTTGATGTTGGTGGACGTTCAACATGGCCGCTTTCAGAACCTATTACCAAAGAGCAGGAACTTCAAAGACTGCTACCAGCACTTGAGATCTTACAGGACAATGTGGATGCTTTGATATCGGTTGATACGATGTTCTCTGACATTGCGGAAAAATCACTCAAACTGGGTGTGAATATCATAAATGATGTATCCGGCTTTACCACAGATGAGAAAATGATGGATATAGTTGCAGACCACGGCTGCCCTGCTGTTGTCATGGCATCCAACAAGGTGACAGGTGATCCGATCGGCATGGATGCGATTATGGGGTCGCTGGATGTGATGATCAATAAGGCCCTGAGCCGTGGGGTAGGAAATAACCAATTGATACTTGACCCTGCGATCGGGAAATGGGTTGCTGAAAAAGAGCCTATATACGATCTTGAAACAATTGACCAGTTCGAACGGTTGAACGTATTTGAAAAACCACTTCTTGCTGCGATATCACGAAAATCGGTTATAGGCGAGGTGCTTGACAAACCTGCTACAGAGCGGCTTTTTGGTTCCCTCGCAGCGACTGCGGTCGTGGTTAGCAAGGGCGCGCACATTATCAGGACACATGATGTTGCAGAGACACTCGATGTTGTAAGGATTGCGGGCGCAATACGCAGCCGACGTCCCGTTGTTAAGAATGGTGACTTCGAGGTGTCGGTACTGGATATCAAGCATCCTTCGGATGCGGTCATGGTAATGCGCGGGGTAGGTGCGACCGAAACAGGCAGCAATGTGATGAAGAACAAGACTGTAATCCGCGTTTTGCGAATTAAAAATATAACGACAACGGAAGCTTTGATAATCAAACAGGAAATGCTCTCGCGCGGCGGAGATGCTGCACTTGCGCGCGATGCAGTGTCGCATGAAACTACAAAAACGGATGTGATCGTTACGGGCACCCTGCTTCAGGTGGGGCGTCTTATCCATAAACTTGAAGGACAGGCGCGCAATTTGCCGCTTATATCGAAGATGATAAGGGAAATTCTTGATCTTCAGATGGATGTGGAATATCGATATTCGGAGGAAATATAAGTGTGATAATCTCCTCAGCCAAACCGTTTGAAGAAATATTGTTATCGCTTGATAGATATGATGATATTTTCGTAATCGGTTGCAATGTATGTGCTGCTAAACTACATCTTGGGGGCGAGCCGGAAGTGCTTGACATGTGTGAGTGTCTCAGGAATGCAGGCAAGAATGTTGTTGGATGGATACTGCCAACCGCAGCATGTAGTGTGCAATCATGGGAATCACTGGTCGAAAAGAATCCTGCTATTGAAGATGCACGTGCAATTCTTGTTATGGGGTGTGGAAGCGGCACGTCAGTTGTTGCATCGGTAGTAGATGTGCCTGTTTATTCTTCCAATGATACCACTTCACTTGGTGGACTAAGTAATGATGTCGTCCTGCATGATCAGTGCGCAATGTGTGGAAAGTGTATCATTGCTGATTTTGGAGGCGTGTGTCCAACCACACAGTGTGCAAAGGGGCTGTTGAACGGACCCTGCGGTGGCTCAATGAATGGAAGGTGCGAAGTTGACAGGGAGACGGATTGTGCGTGGGAACTTATCTACAAGAGGCTCAAGATTATTGGACGGCTCGATCTCCTGGATGAGTTGCATGAGCCGAAGGAACACTGAATAATAGGGGGTTTTTAAAAACACCAACGCAACCATCCGCGCTTTTGCGCGGCGTATCTCCATACCACCATCACCAAAAGTTTTACTATCCACCATGGACATATACATATGTTTTATCAAGAAAAGATGCATTTGTATTGTACATAAGTGGTATTAAGAAAAAATGAATTTGCATACATGCATTTCTTTTTTCATAGTATATGTTTTATAAACATATAGTTCGAGTCAATCTGAGCGTTAGCGAAGATTTTCTCGTTGTATATAATCTATAGGATTATGTACTCCAAGTTAATGCGAACGAAGTGAGCATTTTCTTGTAGGTTGCGCCGTCTGCGGAGGGTTGTTGTGTTGATTTTTATTTTTAAGTTAAGGATACAATGATGCCCGTACTTTCATACACAAAAATCCCTGCAGGAAGTCGCTCTGAAAAATCATCTGATACCAAACACTCGCGTAATGCCCGTATCTCCTTGATCTCCAGAAGATGTTTTGGAACCAGAAGATCATAATCTTCCTCCGCGACTTTGATGAACTTCAACCCAGCCTCCTCTGCAGCAGACCGCAGCCCAAATCCGACATCTGCGCGTCCGTTCTTTACTGCATCACAAACAGCGCGGTGAGTTTTTGCGCCGGAATCGTAGCCTGTTATTGAATTGGTAATTTCACGAAGCGAAATGCCCTTTTCTCTGGCAAGTTCCCCCAGTTTTATATCCAGAAGCGCACGCGTACCAGACCCACGATTGCGGTTTATAAGGCGATGATATAAAATATCCTCTATCTTTGAGATATCACTGTTATGCCGTAAGATCAATCCCTGCTCGCGTCTGTATCCTTTGATAAGTACGACATCAGACAATCCCATCCTTTTAATGATGGGTATGTTGTATTCACCCGAAGCATCAGGCATGTTTATACCTGCAATATCGGCAGTCCCGTTGGCAATTGCAGTTAAGCCACTGCTTGAACCTGTGCCAATTGTCCTTATTCTGAGTCCAGTCAGGTCTTCAAACACATCAATGGCGGGACAGGTGCCACCTACAAATAATATATCAGGATACACTACATCCCCGAACAATGTTACATTCACAGATGTTCCTGCATCCATGAACTCGACCTCAGGTCGTATCTCGATAAAACCGTCCGCGTCGGCAAGTGTGGTTATAGCGCCGGAACCTTTGTCGGCAGGATATACCTTTCCGCGCACAAGCCCCACAGGCAAGAGCTGATGCCTGCCCTGTGAACGTATGCTCGTGCCAAGAACCGCGGTTGTTGTTGTTTTTGAAGCGGTGATTGCTCCGATTGCGCGTCGGATCAGGGGGGCTACGAATTCGTTGAAGATCGTAAGTGCAGATGTGGGATTGCCGGGCAGTCCGATAGTTGGTACGCCATTGATCAAGCCGATCACAACAGGTTTGCCGGGTTTGATGTTGATGCCGTGCGCGAGGGTTGTGCCTTTTTCCTCGATTATTTTGTACATGATATCACCCGCACCTGCAGATGTACTGCCGGATGTCAGGATAATATTGCATTCCTTGACTGCAGTATCAATCGCTTCTTCCATTTCACGATAATTGTCGCGGACAATTCCATACATTATCGGAGTTGCGCCGCATTCGATGACACCTGCATGTAGTGCGTATGAGTTTGTGTCGTATATCTTTCCGGGCTCAAGAGGCTGTCCGGGCTGGATGAGTTCATCGCCTGTGGATATGATGCCGACCTTTACACCTGTGCTGAAAACTTTTCGTTTTCCGATCGCAGAGAGTACACCGATCTCACGGGAGCCGATGCGGGTGCCTTTGCGAAGCACGCGCTCGCCTCTCATTATATCAGAGCCTGCACGCATGATGTTCTCCCCGACGTGAACGGGGCGGTCTATGAATATCTCATTGTCCTGCCGTTTTGTGTGCTCGATCATCACAACAGCATCCGCGCCGTCAGGTATCGGGGCGCCTGTGGCAATATCAACTGCCTCGCCATCATCAACGTAAAACTGATCTGAACATCCGGCTGCGACTGTTCCTATAAATTTTACTTTGCAGGGATCGGTCTCATTTGCTTGATACGTATCTTTTGCCCGGACAGCATAGCCGTCCATTACAGACTTGTTAAAAGAGGGGACATCTACAGAGGAGATGATATCCTCTGTAATGATGTGATATGTTAAATCTTCAATAGAGGTGGATATGGATGCAGGCCGTATCTTGATGTCACGTACAAGATTTCGTGCGTCTTCGACCGATATCAGTTTACGGAACTCTTTGCGCTGCATGTAATTTAGATCTACTCTTCTTCCATATACTTTGCGAGGTTTTTGTTCAAATTATAAACACGATATGCCACATACCAAAGCCCGAGAAGATACACTATCCATGTGAATATTGAAAGGTTCTTCAATTCAGGAATCGGATCAAGCGCTTCAAAAGTGATGACAAGAGTTACGGGCATGAGAAGCAATATAGCAATGACAGAATCGTTCAGGTACTTTACGTTTTCAAGTATTATCTTATCCATTTTAACACCATGTAATTTTATTTAATTTAACCTGACAATAATATAATAGTTATTACTAATTAAACTTTTGAACACATTACACGGGTGTAATGGCAGTTTTCAATTCATAAGTGCCATTTTTCTTATTAACACACATCAAGAATGAAAATTATGGGGGGATATTGGACTCTAATATAGATGACATGTCAAACTTGATTGAAACTCTTATATCTCATCACAATGTGAATAGCCATATTGATATTATGGAGTATAAAACAGATGAGTTCTGAGAAAATAACCCTTTCAAGTTACATGCCAATAGTGGCAATGGCATCTATAATATTACTTGTGCAGGTCTTTGCTCTTCTTTTAGCTGCACCAATGCAAGATGAAGGCATGGTCGCTTTTGAAGACCCGACAGCCACATCAAACTCACTGTACTACATAGGTGTAATTTTGGTATTTACTTTCATGCTTCTTGTTGTTATCAAAAAGAACATGAAGTGGATAATCCAGATAATCATACTATTGGCAGTTGCATCTACTCTATATTATGTACTTTATGCACTCCTTTCGACAACATCGGTCTCCTCTTCTACCAATAATATAATTTCGATCTTGTTTTCTGCAGGTGCGACCATTGTCCTGTACAAGTTCCCTGAATGGTACGTCATTGATATTCTAGGGCTCATGATTGGCGCAGGTGCTGCCGCAATCTTCGGAATCTCACTTGCAATTATACCGACTATTGTGCTTTTGGTATTGCTGGCAGTGTACGATGCGATATCGGTTTACAAAACTAAGCACATGATCGCACTTGCAGACGGTGTGATGGACCTTAAACTTCCGATATTGTTCGTTATTCCGAAACATTTTGGATATTCGTTCAGGACAGAGAAGTTTGATAAAGAAAGCGAAAGAGAGGCTTTTTTTATGGGACTTGGTGATGCAGTGATGCCAACCATACTCGTGGTATCTGCATACATGTTCATAGAACAAACAGGAGCTGTACATTATCCTGCACTTGGTGCAATGATCGGGACAGTTATCGGTTTCTTTGTACTTGGCATGTTTGTCATGAAAGGTAAACCACAGGCCGGTTTACCGTTCTTAAATAGCGGTGTTATTTTGGGATATGTTGCAGGATGCCTGTTATCAGGCTCGCCGCTTTACTAAGATCTCGGAACATTGTCGTAAAGGTAATTACGGATAAGTTCAATTATCCTTTCATGCAAAAACGTATTGCCGTGATATTTGACAGTGCAGGAACTCTCCTGCGCATGTATCGTGTCGCAAAGGACCTTAACACAGGTCGTATGTTCGATGAGATCGAAAGCACTGCACTGGTTGCAAAAAAACCACATCAAGCACTTGTTGTTCTTCACACCGATCCTGAAACGATCCTGAAACAGGATCCCAACATATTACTAATCAAGTTCATCAATGACAATGACATCGCGATCGATATAAGTTGCTCAAGCAGTCCTTTTACAGTTGATATGGCATATAATATTATCAAAAAGGATAAGATGAAGATCGGTTGTTTGCATGAAGTGCTCACTTGTGTAAAAGGGCAGTGTCCGAATGTTTTTTACCTTGCGGCAGGTGTTATCGTGAATTCACAAAATAATACGATTCCTTATGTATTAAGTACGGGTGGACGGGTATTCCGGAATACTAGATGTACAATTAAAACATTGGGTGAACGTGGGGTTGATGCTTATATTGCATCCGGGGACAGTATGCGCAACCTGCGGCAACTTGCGAAATGTGTGCAGATCCCAATAGAAAGGGTTTTTGACATTGCTACGACGCATGATAAAGAGCGCATAGTCCTTGAAATGAAAAAAAAATACGATACGGTTGTGATGGTGGGGGATGGTATCAACGACATCCTTGCACTCAGGGCGGCAGATGTGGGGGTTATGACCACTCAGCAGGGGGATGTGAGGCCTGAAAAACTAAAGAATGCCGCAGATGTTGTTATAAAAGACATATCAGAAGTTTTAACCATAATTGATAATATCTAGTTCGTGTTAAAAATATTAAATTGTGCTGTATGTATGTGATTTTAGAAGTTAACAGTGCATAAATAATGCGTTATATTTATGTAGTGCTTTCTATATTGTAATTGTTGTTCATGTCAATTTAATTAATTACCAATGTTTGTAAATAAATAGTAAAACAATGGTTTTGTACATGACTTACAAAACCCTTAAGTAATTTAAACTAATAATAACAATTAAGACAAAACATCGCAATATCCTATCTTGCGGAGGAAACTATAAATGGCATTGTTCATCGAAATTAAAAACTTGACCCTCGAATATGAAGGGGTCAAGGTACTGAATAACATTAATCTAGATATTAATGAAGGCGAAGTAGTTGGAATATTGGGGAGAAGTGGAGCCGGAAAGACAATTCTTATGCACGTCTTACGAGGTGTTGAGAAATATGAGGACATTAGCGGAGAGGTAATCTATCATCTGGCTCGCTGTGAAAAATGCGGTTACATAGAACCACCAAGTAAAGTGGGCAAGAAATGTAACTGCAGTGATGAATTCTTGCAATCCTATGATGCCGATCTTGTCAAACTTCAGTCACACGACATTCATAGAAAAGAGATCACAAAAAGAATTGCGATCATGCTTCAGCGTACATTTGCATTGTATGGTGATGAGAGAGTTATTGTTAATGTAATGAACTCATTCACAGAGATCGGACATTCAAATGCTGATGCGTTGTCAAAATCAGTGGAACTTTTGGATGAGGTGCAGATGTCTCATCGTATGATGCATATAGCGCGTGACTTAAGTGGCGGCGAGAAACAAAGAGTTGTTCTTGCGCGGCAACTTGTAAAGAGTCCAATGCTGCTTCTTGCTGATGAACCTACAGGTACCCTTGATCCTAAAACTGCTATAATTGTGCATGATGTCATCATGAAGGCAGTGAAAGAATACAATATGTCAATGGTTATCACATCTCACTGGTCAGAGGTCATTGTACAGTTAGCAGACAAGGCAATTTTTCTTGAGAACGGAGAGATCGTTAGCGAAGGCGACCCGAAAAAAGTTTCTGCAGACTTTATGAAACTGGTTGGAAAGGTTGAAAAACACGTTGATGTCGCTATTGGTGAACCTATTATACAAGTGAAGAACATTGTCAAGAAATATATTTCAGTTGACAGGGGCGTTGTTCGTGCAGTAAATGATATCTCATTTGATGTAAAAGAAGGTGAGATATTTGGTCTGGTGGGTGTGAGTGGTGCAGGAAAAACCACAACATCTGAGATATTAATGGGTGTAATACAGCCAACAAGCGGCAGTGTTAATGTAAGGATTGGTGATGAATGGGTAGATATGATCATTCCAGGTCCTGATGAGAGAGGACGTGCCACCAAATATATGGGAATCCTTCATCAGGAATACGGTTTGTATCCCCACAGGTCAATCATTGATAATTTAACGGAATCTATCGGGCTTGATCTGCCTTATGAACTTGGTGTCAGGAAAGCATTAAAGACGCTTCAGACTGCAGGTTTTACGGAAGATAAAGCAAAATCGATATTATCCAAGAGGTCAGATGAGATAAGTGAAGGGGAGCGGCACAGAGTTGCACTGACCCAGATCTTAATTAAAGAACCAAAGATTATTATAATGGATGAGCCCACAGGTACGATGGACCCGATCACAAAGATCGAGGTTACAAGATCGATCCTAAAAGCACGTGAAGAGATGGGTGAGACATTTGTGATCGTATCACACGATATGGACTTTGTACTTGAGGTTTGTGACCGTATTGCCCTGATGAGGGCAGCGAAGATCGTAGATATCGGGGATCCTGCAACAGTCTTATCAAAACTCACTGAAGCGGAACGAATCGAGGCGGCAGAAAAGTCTTAAATCAGTGCCATTATATTTTCCATAAACCTCAAATTTCCAACTTCATATTCATAAAACAATTGACAGGAGGCGCTCGTACGAGTAATAAAATAACGGTAGAGGTTAATGAACAAGAAATATCATTGCCTGAGGGGGCAACACTTGCAGATGCACTAATTGCTTCGAAAACACCCCACAAAGAAGGGACTGCAATTGGAATACTCAAGGAAAGTACTGAGCGCAAAAGTGAGGATATCACTGAATATAACATTACAACGCCAAAAGGCGAGTTCAAGATAGAACTGACCGGTTCAGACGAGTCATCCAAACATATATGGGCTGAACATTACAAGGATTATGAAGGTACTCCCATCCGATGGATAAGCAAGGATGCGGTAGCTTTTGGACCTTTTGAAACTGACATGATCCCATCACGGGGTTCCAAGAATTTTGAACGTTTTGAGGTGGCTTTTGGGGCAGGCGGATTTGATCCTAAGAATACTCATTTGATATTCACAAAGAACCGTCACACTTCTGATTACGGTGCCCCGGAAAATGGAACATTTGCAAAGATCATAAGCGGCAAGAATGTTTTACTGGAACTGAATAAAAGTGATGCGATCATACGAATAGAACCTGTTATTGAGTGGGGACAGATGGCAGAACGCCTCTGTACGACCGACCTTTCTACAAAACTCGATGATGGGGTAAAGATATTCACTTATTTTGAGGTAGAACTTTCAATTGCAGCACCACACGGTGCAGAGCATTTTTTATCACTCACACGTGATGGAACATTTAAGGTTGGTGTAGTAGCAAGTTCATTCATTTCAGATGACAATCTACAGGGTGAGATGTGCAATTATGAGAACTTCGAGCCAAGGGCCGTTGGCGCGGTTTCGATACGTACTGTGGGTAATGGCAGTGGACGTGCGTATATCTCATGTGATGACCGCACATCAAGTTTAATGCATACGGTTGTAGGTCATGTCTCAAAAGGAATTGAACTTGTAAAACTGGCACAATCCGGTCAACATCTCGATGTAGAGATGATCCCGCGTCCGATCACTATACTTGGAATGAATTTCAAGGAAGCGGAAGAACACTTATCTGGGGTCGGAGTGA
This sequence comes from Methanosarcinaceae archaeon, assembly GCA_023544565.1. Lineage (GTDB taxonomy): Archaea > Halobacteriota > Methanosarcinia > Methanosarcinales > Methanosarcinaceae > Methanovorans. The sequence goes on along the minus strand of JAMJFS010000005.1, from coordinate 36,666 downwards.
AACTTGTCAGGGATGGGCACACTGAGGAAGATGCAATAATTGTTACACAGACTCCTCCTACCACACTTGAGATACTGGGGGTTGGAAAGGTCAAAGCATTTGGAGTATCAAATTCAAAACTTGTAAGGATCGAACTATATGACGACCTTGCACCAATAACCCTTAATTTCTTCAGGCATGCAATTGGCCTTCAATTCAGACCGGTCGGACCTTTACCTGTTGTTATGACGTATGAGAATACATACATATTCAAAGCAGAAAGAGAAGCCGAAAAATACAAAGAGATCTATCCGGAAAATAGTCCTAAAGGTAAGGTATTAGCAGGCGAGATAGGAGTGACCAACCAGGCTGCAAAGAGAATGGGGATGGTTGGCGTTAAGACCGAGGATGACGATCTCTTTGGACCGACAGGTGAGAAATTCACAAGTACGAATATCATTGGTCGAATTCTGGATATTGATAAACTTAAACATTTCAAGGACGGCGATGTAATGTATGTGACAGAAGCGCTTGAGGAGGATTATTGATGGTGGTTCATGAAGACGGAACGATCACAAAACTCGTTGTGATAAGTTCTGATAGCGTATTGCCGATCGATGCTGCACTTGAGGTCTATGAATCCGAAATAGATATCACGATTAAAGAAACATGTTTTGGTACGATGGTAACAGGTCCGGAGGATGCGGTCAATAAAGTTGTAGAAAAAGTGGTTGCACTTGACAAAAACCACATTTTCGTAAAAGAGAGAGGGTTTCCTCCCGGTGATGACAGGCGTTGCCGTGCAGGTCGGGGAGGAGGTCCAAGACCTGGATTCCATTTCCTGCGAAATGAGATCGGAATGTTGCCGATTATTGGGAAAGCATTGGATGATTATGATAATAATGTACCTCTTGAGAAAGTCGTACGCCCTGAAAAACTGAAAGTATTGATTTTAAAAGACATTATTGAATCTGAACTTACGAGGTGAGACATTGACAAAAGTTTTTATTTATCCAACAAACAGTCTGATCCTATCTGATCTTATCGAGCGTTTCGGTCATACGCCTCTTGCTATGATGGGGCAGGTGCATGAGAAAATTACGACTATCGGTATTGACTCACCTCCACTCAATATTACACCGGAAGACCCGAAACATGGTTTAAAATACGCAGCAGTTGAAGTTCCGGCAGGTGTACGTGGCAGGATGGCGCTTGTTGGCCCCCTTATCGATGAGGCGGAAGCAGCGATCATTGTCGACGATGCTGCTATCAGTTTTGGCTGTATGGGTTGTGCGCGTACCAATGAGTTGACAAAATTCCTGGCACGGGACAAAGGCATTCCTGTTCTTGAACTGACATATCCATATTCGGATGCAGAGGGGAAGGAGTTTGTTTATAAGATCGGTGAGTTTTTAAAATCACTTACAAAGGAGGAACTATCATGAGCAAAGAAGAAGAAAACGAACAAGTTAAAGTTGCTCTTGTTTCATGTGGTTCTGAATTTGCAGGTGTGCAGTCTGAACTGGATTCTGCTGCCGAGCAGGTCAATGCGAAACTTGTCTATCCTGAAATGGATATTTCGAGTCTTGATACAATTGAGATGGAGTTTGGTCTTCAGGTGGCGAGTGCAGACCTTAAACTCATGATGGCACGTGCAAAGGCTGTTGTCGAAGGAACTGCTAACGTTGATGGTGTTTTTGTCACATCATGTTTCAGGTGTGCAGAAGCTGCAATTGTAAGGAATGAGGTGCGAAGGTATATTCACAAGAATTCAGACATTCCTGTTATCAGTTATTCATTTACAGAGCGCACAACAGCAGCGACATTGCTGACACGTATGGAAGCGCTCACTACAATTGCAAGACGTAAACATTTGCTTGCAAGGGAAGTACAGACCGGACTCACGGCAGGTCTTGATTCGGGTTCCACTACAACTAAAGCCGCTATAATGCGTGATAATGAACTTATAGGTGAGGGCTGGGTCCCAACTATAAATGTAATTGAAAGTGCCAGAAAAGCATACGATATAGCACTTGAACAGGCGGGTGTTAAAGAAGAAGATATTCAGGCTATCGGGACTACGGGATACGGACGGTTCCTGCTTGGAAAGCATTTCAAAGCGCAACTTGTTCAGGAAGAGATCACAGTCAACTCAAAAGGTGCGGTGTATCTTGCAAATCAACAAAAAGGCCCTGCTACTGTTATTGATATCGGAGGAATGGACAACAAAGCGATATCGGTTGAGGACGGGATTCCCGGGATGTTTACCATGGGTGGTATCTGTGCCGGTGCGTCAGGACGTTTCCTTGATATGACTGCAAAGAGACTTGGGGTTGAGATCACTGAACTTGGAAAACTTGCAGTGAAGGGTATGCAGGATAAAGTGGAGATGAACAGTTATTGTATCGTGTTCGGTATCCAGTCTCTTGTCAATTCCCTTGCACAAGGTTCGACTGCACAGAATGTTGCGGCTGCGGCATGCCACAGTGTTGTTGAGCAGATATTCGAGCAGCAGTTGCAGGAAATTGAGGTAAAGGAGCCTTTGATCCTTGTAGGTGGGTCATCACTTATCGAAGGTGTTCCAAAGGCGCTTGGCGACCTGCTTAAGATCGATGTTATCGTGCCACCACATTCACAATTGATCGGTGCGGTCGGTGCTGCATTGCTGGCTTCCGGTTATGCGGAGGAGTAGAGATGGCGCTCGAGACGTTCGTGGTCGAGTCAACTATTTCAGAGGAGGCAGAGCATTATAAACAGATCGTAAGTGACGGGTTAACTGATCTTGTGCTTGTCCGGTCCATCGATAAGATCAAGGTAGTGATTACACCTGAAGAAACATTGTTTCAGATGGTTATCGTTCTTAGAGGAGGTCTGGCCCCTATAAAAATTTCCGATTTTGCACAGGCCGGGGTTGGGACTTTTGGGGAAAGTGAGGTTGTAATAGATATAGAAAATGAGGCGTATCTGCCACAGTTGCTTGTGGCACTCTGGGCAAAGTATGGACGCATTAATGTACATCAGCCTGAGAGGAAAACGGTCTCTGTAAGTTGTGAATATCCACTTAAAGAAGTACCTTTGATCGAAGAAATGGTTGTCGAAGATCCTCAGAGGACGTTGCAATCGAGACTTATTGATCTGGCTATAAGGGCTACACCGGAAGGATTCAGGGTTAGATACCACTCACTTAATGGCAATCATTTTATTTTTGTTGCAACCGAGGATATTATGAAGAAGGAGTGGATAGAACAAGCTCATAAGATGCTCGATGAACTATTGGGAGGTGAACCAAGTGGCAGCAGTTCTTGAACCTTATATTTACGATGGCGGTATGTACAAACATGGATTGATCCTTGAACTTTTAGAGGATCTTGGCGGGTATTTGATACAGGCAATTCCGGCTGCTTCAGAAGTCACACTTATTATGCTAATTCCTGAAAAGGATGTACATCTGGTAGAAGCACTTTCAACAAAGTTGCTTGGAAAACTGAAAAAGTCGCCACTCACAGGTACAGAGATCGCGGTTGTGTCCCCCACACTTGCATATCACCATCTGCCACATTCGGCATGTGATGTTGCAGAGTATTTGCGTCGTGGTGGTGCGAATACCAATATGATAGGTCTTGCAAGGGGCATGGGACGAAGGGTTGCATTGTCTGCTGATTATGAGAGAAAACTTATAAATGAGCATGATATCGCATTATTTTCATTTGGGACATTTAGCGATTGTATCATTAACAAGAAGCCTAAATTATTTGAGGGCATTGAAATTCCAATTGTGGTTACAGGTGGACCTGATATAAAAACCGAGGACATTCCCAATGCGAATATGTACATTGGGGGAATAGGGCGTGTGTCACATCGTCTGCGTAAAGAACCGGAATTGGAAGGGCTTGACACGATGAATGAAATGGTCAGTGAAATGGTTGACCGTGTGCGGGAAGAGATTGCTAAGGATCCGCTTGTTGTTTTACCTGTAAGGATCATGAAAGAGATCAAAGACCAGATACCTGAGATTGAACATGTTTTGACTCCTGCACCTATCACAATTCAGCTTGATGGGCTTCGTGTGAAGTTGCCTTATGATGAGTTCCATGAGAGGGTTGAGAATATCGAATTCGATGAAGGTCTTACACTTTCAGAAGTGGCAAAGGTCATGCCATCAAAAATGAAAAATTATATATTGATTAAAGTACAACGTAAATCAGAGATTGGTTTTGTAATATAAATTTTCCATCCTTATATGTCACAAAATAGATGGGGGACTTGTTCGATGAAAATTGAAAAGATCAGGGAAGTTTTGAAAAAGGAACCAGAGGATGCTGTAGATGAACTTCTTGGCGATGTTAAGGAACGATATGGTGAGATCCCATATATCCTGAATTTCATGAAAGATATGCCTGAACTTTTAATTCCAAAGATCCTATACGATGATTCTATCATGCGTGAGTTCAAGCGCATGGATTCAAGAACGGTAGAGTTGATATCTATAGGTGTGTCATCTGCGCTTCGATGTGATCATTGCCTCAAGATGCACATAAGAGTTGCAACCAGGTTGGGGATCTCAAAAGAAGAGATATTTGATGCTATTTTGATAGGGGGGACATTGTCCAATGCTTCTGTGCTCGCCGAAGGTACGCGAGCACTCGATTCTGAACTTTCTTGTGTTGGTGACATCGGCAAAATGTGTGATGTTTGTGACCTCTCAATTGATAAAGACGATTAAGCGAGAAAATTCTTCCTTCGGTCGAATTGACTCGTACTATATATTTATAAAATATATGCTATGAAAAATATCATGTCAGAAAAGAAACATGGTGTTGCAATTGTTATAATTTCTTTTTTAGCTCTTATATTTGTATCACAGTTTGCATCAGCTGCTGATGAGTATCCAAAAATTCTGGATACTCCATGGGACCATTCTCCAATTACTGTTTTCATTGATGATGTGAATGTTCCGCAACATTACAGTTCAACTTATCGTGTTCAAGTTGAATCCGCTATTTTATATTGGGAGGACGGCGGCAACTCAAAGTTGGATTTCACGCCGGATTTTGAGATGGTAAATACAGATGATGCAGATATACGCATTATGTGGGTTGAGAATATCGAAGAGGCTACAGGTGCAGAGGAAGGTGTTGCAGGATTTTGGAGTCCTTATGAGGTCAATGGTAAGTACCTGCGTGGTGATATTGTGCTTGAGGTCGGGAACTACCAGGGTTATGCATGGCGCCAGTATGGTGACTTGAATATGTTTTTGGTCACAAAACATGAATTGGGTCATGCGCTGGGGCTTGCACACAGCAATGACAGGAAGGACATCATGTATCCGACATACGAGGAGAGGGATAATATGAATCCACTGTTGCTGAGTGCCACGCTCCCGTACTTGATGGTTTTTGTTGTTGGTTCATTGGCAGTTGTTGTTTTGTTGTTGGTTAGATGGTGGCGTTATAAGCGAAAAAGGGAACAGCTTGAGATGGAAGTGTTTGGCGATAGTGATCATTTATGAGTAATTATGAACTCTGGAACTCTGATGAACTTTATAAGGACATTTCAAGATATTTGATGGGCGAAAATGTTGATTTTTTAAAACACGAACCGAATTTATCCAATCTCACTAAATTTGAGCAGGCTGTGCTAAATGAGGTGCGTAAGGTCCCTTATGGTACGACAGTTACTTATTCCGAACTCGCAGATCGCATCGGTAGCAGCGGAGGCGCAAGGGCTGTGGGGCGGACATTGTCAAAAAATCCGTATCCTATTGTAATTCCGTGTCACAGGGTGGTTGCAAAAACCGATATTGGAGGATATAGCGGGGGATTAGGGTTGAAGAAAAAATTGCTTGATATTGAACAATGATGGGCTGTAATGGGCCGTAATGGGCTGTAACATTTTGTTGTTTAGATGGCAAAACATATTTATACATGCACAAATGTACATATATGCAATGAATAATATGGTTAAATTCTTCAAAGCATTGGGAGATGAAACCCGCCTTTGCATAGTAAGTTTTTTGCTGATGAAAGATCATTGTGCATGCGATTTCACTTCATGCATCAATAAAGACCAGACTACAATTTCGAGGCATCTCAAGACGTTGGTTGAAGCAGGAATTCTTAAGTATGAGAAGGATGGCAGGAATATAATATACAGTATTCGGAACGAAGATGTCAAGAAAATGTTGAGATATGTGGGAATTGAAACTGCCACAGAATGTTGTGATGTGAGGTGTTAGCAATGAGCATATTACCAAAAAAGGAAGACAGCAACTGTGGCACATCGTGTTGTGGACCTGCACCGATGGTATTGGATTTAAATACCGAATCACTTTCTAAGCAGAAGGATATCAAGATCGCTACAAGTGAGATCACTGCTGCCAACCGCCTTGACCATCTTTTTGCACGACTGGGAATAAAACGCAGTGAGCATCGTGTTGAACCCGGGCTTTACGCGTTAGGGAAACCTACAAGGAATTCGCCGGTTTTTGTGAGTGCGAATTATACACTCAGTTTTGATGCGTTAAGGTCATCGCTTGTTGGAATAGATGGTTATATCCTTGTGCTTGATACAAAAGGTGTTAATGTCTGGTGTGCAGCAGGTAAGGGTACTTTCGGTACTGATGAACTTGTATTCCGGATCGAAGTTACAGGGCTTGCAGATGTAGTTGACCACAGGGTATTGATAGTGCCGCAACTTGGTGCGACCGGAGTGACTGCACATAAGGTCAAATCACGCACTGGGTTTAAGGTGGAGTATGGTCCTGTGCGTGCATCCGATCTGCCTGAGTATATGAAAGACCGCCGTGCTACGGATGAGATGCGGCGTGTTCGCTTCACTCTCCTTGATCGCATGGTTCTGGCTCCTGTTGAGTTGTTACTTATGCCAAAAATATTGTTGGTCGTAATTCTTGGCATTTCGCTTATCGGTGGTGTTATGGGGGTATTTTCTGCAATTGTAGCAATTCTTGCAGGGACGATTTTATTTCCGATGTTGCTTCCTTTGCTTCCTACGAAAGATTTTAGCACAAAAGGATTTATTTTAGGGTTTTTGGTCATTTTACCTTTTTCCTGGAATGCATTTATGGCAACTGATACTATATGGTGGCTGCACAAGGGTCTGGCATTGTCATTTTTGTTAATTATGCCACCAATCACTGCTTTTTTCGCGCTTAACTTCACGGGAGCCAGTACTTTCACGTCTGTGGTTGGTGTTAAAAAAGAGATATACAGGTATGTTCCTATAATGGCATTGATGTTTGTAATTGGTGTTCTATTGATGATCGTACTTCGATTGATAAGTATCACAGGAGGGGGATCTTATGTTTGATTCATATACTGAGAATACGCTGGAATATGATCCAAAGTTGTGCATCAATTGCGGGATGTGTAGCACTGTCTGTCCCCATGGTGTATTCCGTGATGGTGAAAAGACGGCGCAGTTGGTGGATAAGAAGGCATGCATGGAATGTGGAGCCTGCCATCTCAATTGCCCGACAGATGCGATCAAGGTTGAGAGTGGAGTTGGATGCGCGTATGCGATGATGTGGTCTGCAATTACCGGACAAAAGGAAGTCACTTGTGGGGATGGTGAATGCTGTTAGTTTTGATGCAGATATATCAATACGCCGTATTCCACAACCGCCGCAGGCGGCGCATTCTAACACCACTGATACTCGTAATATGGTTTTTCTGATAGGTCTCTTGTAGTATTGCGTAATTAGAATTAATGCGACAATAAGGGATTATTTTCTTGTTTATAAAGGGACGCTTCTCCTACTGTGGATTGTTTCGGCGTCAAAAATAATGAAACAAATATCATTTTGTTAATTAAATGTGAAAAGATGAAAATTTTATCGATAATGTAGGGATATGCCGCCTGTGGTGGATTAACTCGGCATCAAAATGACCTGAACAAGTACATTTGATCTTGTTTGATGTACATTCCTGAGTCAAAATGTCACGTTAATGTATGGATCACGGTATCGACTTTTTATATTGACAACCATAAAATTCTGACATTTTTGACTCGTGGATAGGATTAAGTATAATTGAATCGATATGTGATTTTTTATACCGAATGGATCTATGGGATATAAATTAATGAAAAACGAATATCATAATATTATGAATATTTTTCAAATACATCAAATAAGGCATCTTTGATGAACGAACGGACAAGATCATTGGCTGATCAAAGTATTGGAAAACTTCTTTTCAAATTATCAGTTCCTGCAACAGTGGGGATGCTGGTTCAAGCTCTCTATAATCTGACTGATACTATTTTACCTTATTCTCTGGATTATCTTGAGATCATTTTGTATGGAACTATCTTCTTTGCTTTTGCAATGTCAATTAATAATGTTTTACGGGCGGAGGGGAATGCAAAGGATGCAATGATCGTGATGATCCTTTCCGGTGTGCTTAATATTTTTCTGGACCCGGTGTTTATTTTTGGTTTACACATGGGTGTTAAGGGTGCAGCATTGGCGACTGTTATATCGCAAATGGTAGGTGCTATCTATATTTTATATTATTTTGTTTCCGGCAAGAGTGTCCTTGCTTTAAAGTTGAAAAATTTAAAACTTCAGTATAACATTGTCAGAGAGACTATTGCGATTGGAATTTCCGGTTTTGTCAGGCAGGCATCGACCAGTGTTATGGTGGTGATCCTTAATCATAATCTTGCATTTTATGGCGGAGATGTTGCAATTGCGGCGTTTGGAGTTATCAATCGTTTGATGATGATTATCTTTATGCCGATGTTCGGAACTATACAGGGTATGCAGCCGATCGTTGGATTCAATTATGGCGCAGGGAACTACAAAAGGGTTAAGGATACGATCTTGTTGTCCATCAAGATCATGACAGGCATATCGATATTTGGCTTTCTTGTCTTATTATTGTTCCCGATGCAAATATTTGGGATTTTCACAACAGACCAACAATTAATAGATTCTGGCACTTTCGCGCTTAAGATCATTGTACTTGCATTTCCTTTCATAGGTTACCAGATCGTAGGTTCGGCTTATTACCAGTCCATCGGTAAGGCAAGACCTTCAATGATCCTGTCTCTGGCTCGTCAGGTTTTTTTCCTTATACCCCCTGGTGCTGATATTTCCAATATTCTTTGGATTGATCGTAGTCTGGATCGTGTTTCCTCTGGCTGATATGATGGCTTTCGGTTTGACATATTATATGTTGTCGAGAGAATTGAGAATGTTGAATGTTTGAGCTTCCATACTCTTTGTTTTGTTAATATCTGCGAATTATGACAAAACTTAAATAATTTTGAACTGAAACCCTGTTAACATCTCAATTAAATGTTGGAGTTTGAAAATATGTTAGACAGGAACTTGTATCTTATTAAGGAACATGCCAGAATTTTGAAACTTGTGGACAGGTATGATATCTTTGATCCACAATCAGGCGAGCAGATCGGTATTGTGAAGGATGAACCGTCCAGTTTTTTGAAATACATGCGGTTAGTTATGAAGAAAAGATATCTTCCAACTACAGTCAATATATATGAGAATGAAGATGCAGCGCCAGTATTTTCAATACGTAAGCACATGCCGATAATTCGCTCTAAAGTGCAGGTCATTGATGGAAACGATATGCCCATTGGATATTTCAAGAGCAAGATACTGACAATCGGCGGCGGTTTTAATGTGTTCGATATGCAGGATAATAAGATCGCGAACATAAAAGGAGATTGGAAGGGATGGAATTTCAAGTTTCTCGACCCCAAAGGTGCAGAGATCGGCACGGTGACGAAAAAGTGGGCCGGCATCGGTAAGGAGTTATTCACTACTGCGGACACTTATATGATCTCGATCGATGAGAAGTTTTCCGACCACAAGACAAATATGATGCTGCTTGCGGCGGGGCTTGCTATTGATGTCGTTTTCAAGGAGAGGTGATGACGGTTTGCGTTTTTTAAAAATTAGGGGCAACTGACTGGAAAGAGTTTCGATTATTTCAAACAACCCTTAAGTGATATGGCAGACAAACCCTGCCACCATCTTACACAATAAATTAGGAACACTTTTATTAAATTATAGGGTGTATATATATTGGTAAAATCGAAGGTTTGGGGAATTTGCCCTCTTTTGTAACAATAGTGATAATGATGACAATCGATAAAGTAATAAAAACGGTTTTGTTTTCAATGTTACTATTATTGTTTGTTGGAAATGCATTTGCATCTGAGAATGAAATCATTTCTTTAGAAGACAATTAGTGTAGCGCATGTCACAATACAAATATATCAACTCAATCTGCAATCGCAACACAGGCCAAATGTGAAAACTGTCACGCTAGTGACCACAGTTCATTGCACACGATCGACGGACGGGAAGATTACCACCGTATACACAATGGTATTGACCGCAGGGCTGAAAATTGTGCCCCTTGTCATCATACTCCGGATTGCTTAGATTGTCATGCCAATCACATACCGGGTGCAGAATCTTGTTCATCCTGTCACGGTCCATTGTCGTCTCCAAATGTCCATGCTGATGTCAGGAGTAATTTTAGCAGCGGAAATCATAGTTGGATGGAACATTGCAATACATGCCATTCCGGAGATAAATTAAAAACAGGTTCATTTATCGCAGATCTTAGCGAAAGCAATGATCTATGTAATATCTGCCATTCAGCCCAGATGAATAATATGAGTTAGGGGAATCATGGAGAGAATGATAATAAATGTGTGGGATGTCATGATCCCCATACCACATATTCCATGGGTTCTTTATTCACATCCGAAGAAGTGGTGCTTGATTGGAATAACATGGGTGTAATATTTTCAAAAAATGCATTTATGCTTGCAATTTTTTGTGCTCTAGGTATCACTTTGGCGTCCAAACATCTTATGTCAAAATACGAGAAAGGCGTAGTGATACTGGCAGATGACTCAGGGATAGTTTACGACAAGAAATATATCGAAGTTTTACACATCAAAATTTATGGTCTTTCTGTCGTAGATCAAATATTCGATTCCATTGAAAGATTGAACATTAAAGTTCTTAGTGCGAAAATAAAAAAATCAAAACACATACTAGTATTATTTTTGGACTTTTCCACATCAACCACATCCAAAGAAGAGTTGCTGGAAAATGTTAATGAATTTAGGAATGTGATCTCTGCAAAGTATTCGGATGACGATGATACATAGAGCAAAATTCAGGATACACTTTTGAACGATAAAACTGATGCTTTAGAATCAAATACCGAACTCCAATCCATAAATTCGCAGTATTTGTTTAGATATTTTTGATGCCGATACAATCCTCCGTAAGCGGCGCGTTCCTCCATCAATGAGATAATGCTTACTTTATTTGTGTTAACTCGTACTATATAATTGTAAATATGTGCCAAGAGAAAATAATCACTTACAATCGCATTAATTCGGAGAATACAATCTCACCATATTCTGTCGGAAAAGTTTATATTTATAGGGGCAGTGGTGCGGGATTGTGCCGCCTACGGCGGTTGTATTGGTTTTAGATAAAACAATTTTATTTACGCAGATTTCTTGCCGCAACTATACAAATACGATCCGCATCATGTCTGGATATAAACCTGCGTATTTTTGTATTTCCATCAAGTTACACCAAGCAGTGATGCAACACCTGATGTCGTAACAACTGCACTAATTCCGGATATCCATACCATTATCACAAAATCGGTCGATGCGCTTAACATATTTCCGCCATCTACTACACGAATGAGAATTGCTGAAAACAACGAATGTGCAATCATTGTTAACAAGATCATGGCAGATAATGTTTCAATGCTTCCAACATCAGTATACAGGATCATACCCATGGACATTCCTGCTGGCATTTCTACACTGGCAAACATTTCTTGCATCAGGTCAACAACACCAAGAGAGATATACATCGTAAATCCAATACCGCCTGTCAAACCATACAAAACACCGACCAGACTTGATGCTGATTGGTAACGTTTTTTTCTAAGAGTTACAATTCGATGGAAATTGGTGGCAATAATATCTCCAATTATTTCCGGTTTACCGCCAAGATGAGTGGATTCTACAAACATAACACTAAACCGTTGTATGAGGTTACTCCCTGTACTCGCTGAAAACATATTCCAAGAACTTACCTTGTCAATTCTTGTTGTAAGTCTTTTGTAAAGATTATTCACATCACTTGTCAAAGGACCAAAATCATGTGCACGAAGGGCTTTTAATGCATCATCGATTAAACCACCGCGAGCGCCTGCAGAACTGCCAAGTGACCTAATAAATGACGGATAATTTTCATCCCTGCGTCTTATGCCTTTTTCGATCTTTCGTGAAATTTGGCCTGTATAAATAAGTGGGGTCAAACACATTGCAACTGCTATTGGCAGTGTCATTTTACCATATAATATTACAATGATCGTGACCACAATACATCCTAAAATAGAAACAGGAATTGAACGATTCAATTTTAGTTTTGCATCCGTCATTATTTTTGTTTGCTGCCACGTGGGATCCCTTGGCACCATGCTCTTTGTATAGAATACCATGCCAATATCAGTTCCAACAAAAGTTAGAACAACAATGCTCATAAGCAAGATTGCATCCATACCGGTGATAACAGGCATGATAACTGCAAATGATGCAAGAAATATGAGTGACATGACCAGTGATACGAATAATTCCTTGATGATCTCTATTGTATAAAGTGCACCATTATACATAGATTCATATTCATTCATAACAACATTTTGCTCAGCAGATAAGAATGATTTAATTTCCTCGCCTGACTGCAATCCATGTGCGAATCTGTCCAAAAAATCCTCAAAAATTATGGAAGGTGTACGCCTGGATATGAACTTACAAGCTTCTGCAAGACTCATGTTCCATACAGTTACAAGATTATAGATCTTCTTTGTTTCACTGGCGAGATACAGGTAATCCTTATTCTCTGAAACTATACGGATAATATCAAGTCTCGGTGTTTCTGCTGTTGCAATCGAACCCATCTGTGTGATGTAATAGTGCATATTATTGTCGATCTCAGCAGCCTTTCCGGCAGCCATAGACATTGGATAGTATACAGCAAACAATATACAGATAACCGGAAGTAAAGCCGGTATATATTTGGCAGGTCCAACAAAAAGTGTTGGTAAAAATGCATATAATATATACGAAAAGACAAAACCAAAAACAATTACGGGGATAGCAAACTTTTTGGCATAATCAGCCGGTTCCATATCAATGCTGTGAAATGCCTGCTTGTAATTCATATCAGATCACCTTATATCGGGAATGGCAACCCATCAATACCATGTCGATAGAAATTAATCAGTAGATTATTCACTTCATAATAATCTTCAATGCCGCGTGCTTGCATTTCTTGCAGTATCCTTGAACGTAAGAACATATCCTCATATATTTGACGTTTGTCCTCATATCCCAATTTAGTAGCGATCTTATTTTCAAGAATAAAACTATTGTTCAAACCCCTAAAAGCGTGTGTATCTGTTTCCGGGTCCCACTGGAATACTGCTCTTGTAACCACACCGCCGGCTTCTTCATAATAGCCTTCGATCTCATCAATTGAGATGCAGCGCCGCAGGAACTTTCCCTTTCGATATACTGCCTGCAGTATCATTCCAACATTAAGATTATCAATAAAAGTCACAGGAACATTGATAGGGTCGCCTGTTAAACGCTGGATCATCTTTGTAATTGCTGATGCGTGAAATGTAGCCAAAACAGGGTGCCCTGTCTGCATACCCTGGAATGCCACTGCTCCTTCAACACCTCGAATCTCACCAACAATGATATAGTTTGGTCTTGAACGCAAAGCAGCTTTAAGCAACGTAAATGTATCTACCCTTGAATCAGGGGGTCCGTCTTCACGAGTGATCAACTGCTGCCAAACAGCATGTGGGGGCTGAACCTCGGCGGTATCTTCAGTTGTAAAAATCTTTGATTTAGGATTTATAAAAGACAGACATGCATTCAACATTGTTGTTTTACCACTTGCCGTCTCACCACTAAAGAAGATACTCATACCATTCTCAAGTAACATCCACATATACGCTGCCATATCGCAATTAACAGCACCCCAGTTGATCAACTGAATAATACTCACAGGAACGTCACTAAACTTACGCATTGTGAAACTGCTTCCACGCCGACTGATATCAGGACTGTAAATAATATTGATACGTGAACCATCGGGCAATGCACCATCAGCGATAGGCTTGGCATCACTTACAGGTCGACCGATACGTTCACTCATACTACGAAGCCAACTATCCAATCCGGCGTCATCACCAAATGATAGGTCTGTTTCCATCATGCCTAATATCTTGTGGACAATGAACACACCACTAATGCCGATACTATGGATATCTTCAAGATAAGGATCTCTGATAATAGGTTCGATAGGGCCCGAACCAATGATGTTTCGCTCAATATAATATAGTATTTTGTTGTACTCTTGTTGATCAAGCGGTACTTTTTTTTGTGTTGGGATCAATTTCTGCAAAAGACCGGGTTTTTCATTTTCATCTGGGAGATCACCCCCGGCACCAATATCAATCGATTCATTAAGAAGTTTTGAGATTAATGATTTGAGTTCGCTTTCTCCATCCGGCACTGGCTCTTTGGAAGATTTCTCAAGGATCATACTCATGATGGCAGTATATTTTCTTTTTTCCTTCGGAAAGAGAGGTGGTTCAATGGTATAATATCGAGCTACCCCCATCTCGGCTGTCCCGTATATATGGATAAACACAGGGTCACCCACAGGAAGAATCAAATTGACATTCTCCTCATCCAGATCTTTTGACAATTTTACGACAAAATCAGGGATTGTTCCTGTTTTTTGCCTGAACTCGTTTAGGTATACTCCAAGATGTGGATTTCTTTGCAGTGCTTTTTCGAATTCCGGATCCATATTACATTACCTTCCAATTTTTTATACTATATAATTTATAGAATTATATAGTCTGAGTCAATTTGATCGAAGGAAGAATTATCTCGTTTAACCAACCGCCGCAATCTCTACGACAAGACCTACCTTCGGTTCGATCCTAAATCCTATCATCTGCCCCACAGGCCCCTTGGCTCCTGTGAATTTGTTAACAACTACTGTACGCTTGACCTCATTAGCCATTGGTTTCACCATTAAACTTATGTAAATATCACACGAAGAGCGAAACATAGAAGTTATATCTTCACTTAATTGGCTTGGCTCAACAGTCAAAATTATAATCTTTCCCATTCCATTCAGTTTTTTGAAAAATGAGACTAGATCAAGACTTTTTTCATTGTCCACACTGTATTTAATTAAAGAAGAAATTGTATCAATGACAATTATATTATTCTCAAACAAATCCTTTGCACCCATCAAACGTTCAAGAAAATCGATCCTTGATTTTGCAGCCTGAACCAGTGGAATGACAGGAATGAAAAGGAAACTCCCATTTAGTAAATATGTCGCAATTGGATAATCAAGTGAATACATCTGGTTTATGAATCCTTTTGTAGTCTGTTGTGTTGACACGAATGTTACACTATTTTGATTTTCCAACAATCCAAATATAAGACGTTGACAGATCGTACTTTTTCCACCGCCACTACCACCTTCGATAACCACTAAAGAACCGGGAGGGAAACCTCCGCCCAGTTTTCTGTTAAACTCATCTCTTGGAATCTCAAACGAACAAACATTAGCCACTGTAATTACCTCTATCCATCAATGTTTTTAAGGAGTTATAAAATTCATGGCATCTGATTTGCCATTTTCTGATACCACACGAACACTGTGATCCCCTGAACTTAGTTGGCTTATTGTTACATTTATGCCCAGAACATCGCCCGGTCGCCACACCACATCTCCATCCAAAACAGTAATATCCTGATTATTCGATTGGATCAACACACCATCCAAAATAATATTCACATAATCAATGTTAAGCTCGGATCTTCCTGTGTTTTTGACATAGAACGTATAATTTTCATTGTTAATGTATGGCACCTCATTCGGATCATTTATAATTGTAATATCAGTCCTTAACTGATCAGACATTACTTTGCTGCCTGCCGTGGTTGCACCTGATATGGATTGGACATTTGTGGATAGAACTGCAACAACTCCCATTGCCAATACGACTGCAGCTATGAAAAATATCATATGGGTAATGGCAGTTTCTGCCCGTTCATCCTTGAAAATTGTGCGTGAGAACAACATGTTCAGACCTTTATTTTAATTCTATTATGTGTATAATTGATATAAAGTTGATTATTTTAATACTTTAACTACGTGAATTCATTTTTAAACATTCTGTGTATATCTGCTCAAACATTGTATGTATCGTAATCGGAGATTCCGTTCTCTGTTACCACTTTAACCCTATGTGAGCCTCCCCCCGAAAGTCCTTCAATTGAAAGTATTTTTTCCTCATCCGGCGTCCATGTTGTTGTTGTTGGTGTGAAAGTATATGTTTGAATTATTCCATCGACCAATACATTCAATTCATCCGATTTTAATGTCTTGCTTCCTGTATTTGTAATCGTAAGCGCTAGGTCATATAATGCAGCCGAACCTGTTGGCGTAGAAATATCTATTACAATATCAGTATGCAAACGTTTGATCTGCATTTCATTTTGCTCATACGATGCATCATCCACCAGATCCTGTGAAGAACTCATTACTACATATGCCGTGGTTCCAAGGACCATAGCTGACAAAAAGAAAATGGCAATTACAACAGATGTTTCAAATCCCATACAATTCCTCTAAGCCGTGCTTGACCTTTGACATCTCCCGATCGATCGTGCTTAGCATGTTCTTATCAATCTTGCGTCCACAGAGCCTCTCAATGAACAGAAGGGATTTTGTATGGTCTTCGGGAAGCAGTCTCCATGTCGGTTTTTCAACATAATAATCGATGCCCCGTGCATATGCCATTATTTCAGAACGCACATTTTCACTGATCCATTCGATATCTACATAGTAGTCAAGCGCATCCATGAGATTATTCCTTCCAACACGCTCCATTAAAAATTCGATCCAGTTAAGCAATACGACCACACTCATCGGGTCGCGTTTGATACTATCCAGACGTATGATAGAATGTCCATTCTGTGTTTTGACCTCAGACACCTGTTCATTTTCAGAAGTATTATCTTCTTCCACTGTAGGCACTGTTTGTGCCATCTTTGTGAAATCGATCTTTTCCAGATCATCTACCCTTTTTGAGATATTGCTTGTGGTGTCTGCCAGATCAACTATATCCTGATTCAGTTGTCCGGTTTTTAGAACCAGTTCATCTGTTTTTATTGATATAACTTCTATGCTTTCATGTAATGATACCATTGCATCTGCAAATGCGTCAATCTTTGTATCGATATCACTGATCTTCCCGTCGGTTTCGGGTGCCACGCGGGGTATTTCAGCACGCTGTGATAAAACATCGATCTCATTCTTTAACATTACTATGACGTCACCGAGTTCAGTCATCCGTTTTTCATCTTTTTCAAAACGTTCGATGCTCTCGCGATCTGTTCCAGCTTCACCAACAAAAGGGTTTACCTGATTAGATACAATTTCATAAAGGGATAAAAGTTCAAGCACGCTCTGGTCGATCTTCTCAACTGTTTTTTTAACCTCTACGCTTTCACGTTGCACCATTGATATGTTTACATCAACTTTTGATAACCTGCTTTCGAGATTAATGATCTTTTTTGAGTTCTCTTCTGCCATCTTATTATCGACTGATGCGGTTGCCTGCTGTGCAGATGGATCGATTCCCATGCCTGGGGGACCACCCGCCGCCATATTTGGAACTGATCCTATATCTGGTGGACCACCTGCAGACATGCCTGAAACTCCTCCCGTATCAAATGGATTATTACCAAATGGTGGGGCTACGGTGTCAAATGGTGATGCAGCCTCGTTGAGTGTACCTTTTTTACTGAATGCACCAGTTAATTTCTTTATTTTATTAGCAAATCCAGCCATGTTTCACTTTATGATTATATAAATGAACATTTATAAGTATATGCATACTATTATATATAAATATTCAAAAAAAGTATGCCATGAACTTGTTTTAGATATAAATTATCCCTGGACATTTGCAAACTTTAAATTTTGACCACTGTTAATCAAATTGTAAAATATTACGAATAAAAATATTAAACTAATATTTCAAAAACAGGAATCAATTAAGCAAAAACATATTATAAAAATAGACGAGAAAATCCTCGCTATGCTCGGATTAACTCGCACGAAACAGTACCAAAATCCAGTTATATCGTGAATATATCAGATTCAGGTACAACTACAAATCTGTATAAATCAGTATCTACTTATATTTCAGACACAGATTTACGCTGATTTTACCTAAAGTTGGTGTCAACAAAATAACTGATTTTTGGAACAGTGTCACTAAAATAAAAGAAAGTAAAATTTACTTTCTTTTACTTACAAAATAAAGAGCAGCAATTGCACCGATTGCAGAAATAATTCCGAAACCTGGTAGGATTGGTTCTTCATTCCCTGACTCAATTGGTGTTGGTTCATCAGATGTTGGTTTATCAGATGTTGTTACTTTGTTTTCAGGAGTTTTATCTACAACTTCTGCCGGTTTAGAACCACCGAAGTATGAATCCGGGTGACATGCGCTGCATTGCATCTCATCTTTAGATTTTATGCCAACAGTACCAAATGCGTGAAGGTCATCGACATCATGACATCTTGTACATTCAGGAACAATGATAATTTCTTCATCCATGTGACATGCCACACATGTTACATCCGGAATGTGAATATTGTGTGGGATCTGCGTTGCACTTACTTCGCCTTCTCCAGGTCGGTGACAGTTATAACATGCCTGCTTGTTAGATTCATTTCCGTGAACAGATGCCACATTATCACTCACGTGACATGCCTGACATATAATGTCCATATTTGCAGTCTTAACAGGTTTTACAATATTCGGAGCCGTGCTGTGACATTTTGTACAACTTTCAGTTTCGCCACCATGAACTACGATCAAGTCCTTGTGGCAATGTGCACATACGCTTTCAGCCGCTATAGTATTGTGTACACCCTCAAGACTCTGGTGACAATATGAACAATCTTCTGTCGCTACCTTGCCTTTGTGAACATCGTGTATTGGTCCACTATGGCAATTTTCACATTGCGGAATCGCAATTGAAAGGGTTTCACCATGACAATTCACACATGACACTGGTTTTCCAGCATGTATTGTGTGAGGGTTTGGGGTGTGACATGAAGATCTACAGTCCACATCTTTCGCATCTAAACTGGTTACTGAAAAACCCTCTTCCGCAGATGCCGGAATCGCCAACATAGCAACAATAAGTGCTATCAACGAAATTAACATCAGTTTTCTCATTTTATTATACCTCTCTGATTTGAATATATTAAATTGAATGTAATATTAAGCATTACAATCATATTTTACTGTTTTCATTTAATGAATCCATAATTTTAATCTAACGGTGATTCGGTCATAATAATATATGATGTCAGATTACTTTTCCATCATTTATCTACTTTGCATAAATGTAAACGAGAGTAACCTATTCAAGCACAATACATTTTTGCAGATTCTATTAAATGAATATGTATGAAACTGATGATAATGTTGCTTAAAAAGATTGTGATTTCAAACTCACATTCCAAAAGATGATTTTAAATTGTTTGAACCTGTGTACATACTGATCAATGTGCCACGAAAAAAGAATTTTGAAAAACCCCTTTATTCCGATAAAGATGGGATCCGGTTCGCAACACCAAAGGTCGTTGCGGAATATCGGGCAAAACGCCTGAAGTGCAAAACACTCGCCGACATCAGTTGCGGCATAGGTGGACAAACGATATTCTTTGCAAAAGAATGTGATCTTGTATATGCTGTAGAGATCGATCCAAAAAAGATCGAGTACGCAAGGAAAAACTGCGAACTTCATGATATCGATAATGTGGTATTCATATGTGGTGATGCATTATCTCCGGATGTGATGGAGCAGATCCCAAAAGTTGATGTGATATTCTCAGATCCTGCCAGACCTGCTGAAGAAGATATGCGCAAAGTAATGAGTCTTGAACCCGGAATTCCAAATGTGATGTCCGCATATTCTGATAAGACCGACAACTTCGTGTTTGAAGCGCCACCACAGATGCCGCCTGATCGAATCCCGTTTGATTGTGAACGCGAATACCTTTCTCTTGATGGACAACTTAATCGCCTGACATTGTATTTTGGGAACCTGAAACAATGCGAGCGATCAGCAGTATCACTTCCGGATGGCACATATATAGGTTCAACAGATACAACTTATGATATTAAAGAAACACAGAACATCAAGAAGTACGCATACGAACCACAACCGTCCGTGGTCAAAGCAGAGATGTTGCCTCAACTTGCAGGATCAATTAAAAAAGACATTGCCAATGTAGATGTTGAACTTTTTAAGATCGATAAAAAAAGACTTCTCCTCACATCCAATACACAATTCAAAAACGGGATGATAAAACATAATTATTCTGTATTTCAGGTTACTGATTTTGAACCTAAGGCAATAAATTCCATTTTAAAAAGACATGATGTGGGCACAGTTGTATTAAGGGCCGGTGTTGGCCCTGCTGACTACTGGACTATACGAAATGAGATCGAAAATGGATTAAGTGGTGAAAATACCATACATCTTTTTGTAAAAGATGAAAAAGCAATATTGTGCGAAGTGATCTGATATACGAAGATCGATCAGGGCTGTTTTAAGCCGAGCAATGCTTTTGTGCGTTCTACCAACTCTTTTCTGCCAAACGGTTTCGTAATGTAGTCATCTGCTTTTAATACATGTAAACCAAGCATCTTGTCAAATTCCTGACTTTTTACAGTAAGCATTGATACTGGAATGGTTGCATCTTTTTCTTTGATCTTATGGAATGTTTCCCATCCATCCATTTCAGGCATCATGATGTCCAATAAAATTGCATCTGGTCTGCTGTTATCGATCATTTTAAGACATTCATTGCCACTGTTAGCACCAACAACATCAATCCCTTCAGATTCAAGAACCAGTCTTACAAGGTCTATTGTATCTGGTTCATCATCTACAACCATTACTACTTGACTCATTTTTAACCACCATTATAAAACCATTATAAATGTAATCTATCTAACATATATATCTTTACTTTGTATCTGCGCTCCATCCTAACCTTTTCATAACCATCTTTATTCGTGCATTGAGTTCACGCATGTCAAATGGTTTAGAAACATAATCATCAATTCCAAGTTCCATTCCCTTGATCTTATCACTAACTTCTGATTTCGCAGACACCATAATGATCGGTATATCACATGCAACCTTGCTCTCTTTTAGTTTTTGCACTACTTCATACCCATCCATATCCGGCATCATAATATCAAGAAGGATCATATCAGGAAGTTCGGATATTGCCATGTCGATAGCCTCATAACCACCGCTTGCCGATATGAAATCAAAAGGTTCATCTGCTAGCAATAACTCCACAAGCTCAGGTATATCCGGTTCATCATCCACGATCAATATCTTTAACCGATCCCTTTTAACCCTTTTCTGAATATATTCAAAAGTGATCATACCCCCTTCGATATTATACCGCACATCCAGACTTTCCAAACCAATATTCGCATGCATCTCACCACCATGCTGGACATCAACAATTATGTCAAAAAATGATTTCATCAAAGCTTCGGTGTCTGGCTGCAAAATACCCTTACCAAGCATTGAGATAACACTGCCACCATTCTCTTTAACTGATTTTTGGACAAATTTTATGAAATTCTCTATGACCTGGAATGTATCACTTGCAAGAATGGTCATGTCATCGATCACAAATACAAGATTATTGTGTTCGGATGATAATTTCACTGCATACAATGCCATTTTTGTATAATCGGTATGGGAATTACAATAATACGTATTATCTTTCAATTCCTTGCTTGTACTCTCAATGTCTATGAACCAGATATTTTCCATGAAATCATGAATGTCAAAACCAAATTCATCAAACTTATCAAGTACCTCTTTCCTTGAATCTTTTAAACACAACCACACAACTGTGCGCTCGGGGTTATTGCTTAGAAGATCAAATATGTGGTAATAAATAATACGCTCGATGAAACTATCAACAGGTGCAAAAAACAATGTGTTTTTTGATACCAACTCATCACGAAGTGTAGCTAGTATTTTTTTAGTCTGATCATCCGACATGAAACCCCTTTTATGCCTACACCAAATTATTAGAACATAACGAATAAACATTTGTTTTGTTTTGATATTAATCTTTGGGATACAAAAAACACATGATTAAATTAAATATACAAATATATAAATATTAAATGCTCATGTTCCTATATAAGTACTACTTATTTGTATATCAATTTGTGTGAATTTACGGTGACATCATGACAATAAATAAAGCACATTATGCAATGTTGATCTTGATAGTATGTATGCCGATAATCTTTTTAAGTGGATGCCTCAGTGATGATGAAGCTATAACCATCGATATGGATGAAATAGACACAACACTCAAAACACAATCAAATGTATCGTCACTCAAAATCGCTGTTTCGGCAATGATCTCGCCAACAGAAACAATTGTGTATTATGAAGATCTACTGGCATATATATCTAAAAAAATCAATCACCCGATTGAATTGGTGCAAAGAGAAACATATGCAGAAACAAACGACCTTGTTGAATCTCAATATCTTGATGCTGCGTTTGTGTGCAGTGGAGCATACATCGATGGGCGGGACAGGTTTGGTATGGAACTTTTAGTGGCGCCCGTGGTTAAAGGCGAACCTGTTTATTACTCTTATATCATTGTTCCTATCGACAGTGATGCCACCCGCTTCGAAGATCTTCGTGGTAAAAAATTCGCATTTACCGATGAAATGTCCAACACAGGAAAATTATCACCAACATGTATGCTTGCACTCATTAATGAAACACCGGATTCATTCTTTTCAGGATATATTTTCACATACAGCCATGATAAATCTATTGAAGCCGTATCCAAAGGACTCGTTGATGGTGCAGCAGTTGATAGTCTAATATGGGATTATAATTCTGCTAGAAACCCCGTATATACCAACAAAACAAAGATAATCTCAAAATCGCAGCCGTATGGAATACCACCAATCGTTGTCCATCCTGACACAAATCCTGATTTTAAGATCGAACTTCAGAATATTTTACTTACAATGCATGAAGATCCAGAGGGAGCAGATATTCTAAAACATATAAATATTGATAAATTCACTATTATCAATAACAGTGCCTATGATTCCGTAGGTGAAATGAGTGTATTTGCTGAGGCACAAGGTGCAGAAGATGAGTGAAAACAATAGTTTTTTACGAACTGTTTCGAACTTAAACATAAGGACAAAGTTAATCGTAGCTGTGGTCAGCATTGTTTTTATCCTTAGTCTTGCAATGGGGACTTATCTTCACACAGTTCAAATAAATGAACTGACGCAGCAACTGCAAGAAAAAGGAATGACGATTTCAAACACCCTTGTTGAAAATAGCGTGAATCCAATTCTTTATGATGATATCATCAAATTACAAAATCTCGTTGAGATAACAAAAAAAACTGAATCTGATGTTTCATATGCATTTATCCTGGATAGTAATGGGAATGTAATAGTCCACACATTTAAAGATGGTTTCCCTATTGCTATGAAAAACGTAAACCCTGCAAATGGTGAACAAAAAATTAAACTGTTGGACATTGGTGGAGAATATATCAGTGATATTGCAAATCCTGTCCTTGACGGCAAACTTGGGGAAGTACATGTCGGGATCTCCCAAACAGGCATAAGAGACACGATCAAAAGGTCAACATTAGTTTTCACAATATTTACTGCAATCTCATTGATCATCGGGGCATTTATAGCATTTACTGCAGGAAATATCATCACAAAACCTATCGTACTACTGGAAGATGGTGCCAAAGAGTTTGGGAAGGGAAATTTTGACCATAAAATTGATGTGAAAAATGAAGATGAGATCGGTAATCTTGCACATACTTTCAATGATATGGCAATTGAGATCCAAACATTGATGTATAAACATGAGCAAGCAGCCGCAAATGTTATGGATACAAAAAATTATCTTGATGCGATCATTGAAGGAAGTCACGATATGATTTTTGTAGTTGATGTAGAAGGTCGATTTGAATTTGTCAATGATGCTTTTTTGACATTATCAGGTTATGATAAAAACGAGATTATTGGTCAAAATTTCATGATCTTGATTCCTGACGACTATCGGGATTTTATACTGCAACAATGGGAAGATGTCCAAAATGGTATGGGTGAACCATATGAAACAAAAGCAATAACAAAACATGGACTCATAAAAGACATAATTGTAAGCCATTCAGATGTGGAATTTAGCGATGGCACAAAATATGTTATTTCAGCAAGAGATATTACAGAGATCAAAAAGATCGAAGAGATGAAGAATAATATCATTTCGAACATTTCACATGAACTACGTACTCCGATCACGATCATGCGTGGTTTTATTGAAGTTGCTATGAATGAAAATGATCTGGATAAAAGGAACGAGTATCTTTCTAGAGCAATAAATGCTATTGATAGGCAGAACCGGATGGTTCAAGACCTCATAGAAACTGCAATGGGCGAAATTAAAAGTATCAAACTTGTATTTGAAAACGTTAATTTTAAAGATGTTCTTGATACATCACTAAAAGATGTGGAGCCTAAAGCAAACCTTTCCAATATTGACATAAAGACTGAACTTGAAAAGGATCTGTATTTATATGCTGACCCACAACAAATGACATATGTCCTTACAAAACTCATGGATAATGCGATCAAGTTCACTAAAAATGGCGACAGAATTGAGATTAGTGCAAAGTACACAAATGATGGATTTGTTGAGGTCTGTGTCAAAGATACGGGGATTGGGATCTCAAAAGAGAATGTTAGCAAAATATTTGATAAGTTCTTCCAGGTCGATGCCACAACAACAAGAAAGTATAGTGGAAGTGGCGTGGGGCTCACCATAAGCAAGAACATCATAGAAAAGCACGGGGGTCAGATCTGGGTTGAAAGTGAACTTGGAAAAGGTACATCCTTCTTCTTCACAATTCCAAAGGCATCAGGCAAACAAATGTCAATTAATGAATATAATTGATCCGTTCATCATTTAACAGGTGACAATGTTACATGTGGGAACCCTTGTTCGAAATCCATCTCAACAACATATAATCCGGTCTTGGGAACAATCCCATACATCACAAGTGTTTTATCGATATTCTCGAATTTCCAATGTGTGGTTGCCATGTGTGCTACAGATTCCGTGATCTTCTGACCATGTTTTGCAACTGCCAGAACAACGTTTTGAGTTATCTTTGTACGGGATGCCAACATGCCTATTGTTCTGCCGATATCCTCAACACCGTAATTGTACTCCATTGTGTCAAGACCTACATAGTCAAGTATTGGAGCACCGGATGATTGTATGATAAGTTCCCGTTTTACCGATAAAATGGAATCCATATCCTTTGAGATGTTGCCTGTAAGTGGTTCGACATAAGCAGGGATCCTGCCATTCATCTCACGTATCTCAAAACCGACAAACTTATTCTTGAAACGATCTTCACCACAAAAAGGTTCGATCATACTTTTTTCAGTTTCTACGCTCGTACCCTCAGATGGCATACTCAAGAGCCCGCGACCAAGATTTAGATGATTTATAAATGTGGGCAGCAACAAACTATAGAATGAATCTCCCACACCGCTTGTTATTTCAAAAAGATTAAAACTTCCTTTTTGATATCCGCCACCAAGTATATTGTCAAAATCCGCTGTCCCGGTTGATATTTTACTGCGTATTGGATCTTTGATAGGTTCACAGACAACGGTCTCTTTGGGATATGCTACTGCAAAAGGTCCGAAACTGCTGAACCTGCCATCTTGCAATGTAAATAGATATTTTGACTGTGAAAGTCCCACTCCACGCAGTTTGTGTATGTGGACCTTCCTGATATCCCGCTCAGATATCTGTGAAATTTCAAGGGATATCACACCATCTACCAGATAATCAAGTGATGTCAGATCGGTCTGCTCTGTAACCATCAATATATCAGCATTTGTCTTATTACCAAAATCGATCAACATGCGTTCAAGTTTAAACTTGTTTTCCAACCAATTGGAAGAATCGGTTGTCGCAATGCTCAATGCATCAATTGAATCAATTACGATCAATGGTTTTTCATCAAATGCCCCCTGCACCATTCTGACACGCGCATCAAGCATCTCAAAAAATTCTTCGTTGCTGTTGAAATCACCCTCGATCCATGGGAATCTGCCATAGGATGAAGATTTGTCAATGCGCGGTGAGATGTAGATGCAATTCCCATCCGGGCATAGTTCAATGAGTATCTCAAAAACAAAAGTGGTCTTACCGGTACCCGGTCTGCCCTTGAATAAAAGTGTCTTACTAAATCCTTCCGAAAAAAACTTATTAATTTCAATTGGTATCATTTGAACACCCAATTAATGTCTTTAATGTTATAATTGTTACAATTTTGTTGTTGTAAATATTATTATTATTATTATTATTATTATTGATATAATTGTTAATATTATTTAATAGCACACTGTTCTTTCACAAGTTCTGTGCCACTAATTAATGCATCATCTATCTTCAAAGGATCGACACCGCCACCTTGTGCCATATCAGGGCGACCACCGCCGCCGCCGCCAACAATATGCGACATTTCGCGCACAACTTTGCCAACATCGACACCTTGTTCAATAGCAGATTTTCCGGCAGTTGCCACTATCTTAACGCCTTCCAAATTGCTTGCAAGGAGCGCAACAACATCATCCTGTTCAGCGAGCCCCAATGCGATCTTTACGAGTTCTTCACTGTCTGCATGCGTTATTGTTTCAGTAACTATACGAATGCCATTTATCTCAACTGCGCCTCGCATCATTTTATGCACAAGTGCATGTGCCAGTTCATCCTTTAACCGTGCATTTTCCTTTTTGAATTCCTTCCATTCTCCAAAAAATCTATCAATTGTTAACGGAAGATGTTCTGGCGTAACCCTGAGTGCATTCGCAGAATCGTGCAAGATCTTATTATTTTCCTGTACTGCCCTTACAGCAGCTTCGCCTGCTGCATACTCTATACGTTCAACCCCGTCTTGTACGCGTTCGGTCTTCAATATCTTGATCGGGCCCACAAGACCTGTATTTGTACAATGGGTGCCACCGCAGGCTTCGATATCATCACCCACCTTAAGTATTCGTATATTTTTTCCAGGTGGCACGCCACCCTGGTATAGCCTGAACCCATATGCCTGTTCTGCATCAGTCCGATCCATCCACTCGGAATTAACACGCTGGTTCTCCATAACGATCTGATTTGAGATCATTTCGATCTCATTCAATTCTTCAGTAGTAATGCGTTTATAATGAGAAAGATCAAGTCGTGCATGACTCTCTGATTTCTGTGCACCGGCCTGCCAGATATGATCGCCAAGTACCTTTTTAGCAGCATCGTTCACAATATGGGTCGCTGTATGATGTCTGGCATGTGCCATACGCCGTTTTTCATTGATCTTGCCAATAACCAGATCACCTTTGCGAATATGGAGTTCATCTTCAATCTCTTTAATGTTATGCACTACTACACCATGTATCATCTGGACATCAATTACATGCAACACATCATTATCAATAATGAGTTTACCATGGTCAGCAGGTTGTCCGCCACCCTCCGGATAGAACAAGGTACTATCAAGAACAATATGATCATCAAATATATCCAGTACAACCGCTTCGAATTCCATCCCGTTCGGCTCATCATAGAACAGTCGCTTTGTAGGTGGAAGATTTTCTATGCGGTCGGCATACGGATATTCTTTTATTTCTTTTGCTTCTGCTCTGCCGTGTTTATCTGCCACAAGTGAATAGAAGGTATCGGGTAGTTCAACCTTGACCCCTACCTCTGCTGCCGCTTCTTTTGATATCTCAGGCGGGATTCCGTGGCTGTCATACATCTCGATCAATTTTTCAAGTGGAATTTTTTCGCCACTCTTTTTGTAATGTATTGCAGATTTTTGGATCATTCGCCTGCCGCGTTCCAACGTATCTGCAAATTTTTGCTCTTCATGATGAAGAATATCTTCGATCGTTTCAAAGTTATCCTCAAATTCAGGATATTCTGGCAGGTTGTTGATATGCATCTTTACGATGTCAGACAAAGATATCCTGATATCCAGGTCCCGCATCATACGGAGTGTCCTTCGAAGTACCAAACGTGCAAGATATCCTGCCTTGACATTTGATGGTATTATGCCGTCACCGAACATGAATGTCAGGCATCTTGTGTGATCCGTTATTGCATAAACCGTCTCTACGGGTTCCATTATAGATGTTAATTTTTCAACGGTCGTGCCAATACTTGATGCAACCTGCTTTCGAAGTTCAAGTAAATTCGCTTTTTCACTTATGTCCATAAGACCTGCTAAACGGGCATTTTGAGACAGGATGTATGCATATTCTGCATTATCAAGTTCATGGTCAATACCTGCAAGCCCCATCAGTTCATTAACTATCGACGGGAAAACGGCATCATATATTGTAGGGGAACCTTTTGAAGCCCAGACGAATCTCTCAAGACCATATCCGGTATCGACAATATAATTGTCCATCTTTGAATACGCCTCGCCTTTTATCATGATATCGCCGTCCTTTGACTGTTTGAGATTCATGAATACAAGAGTGGCAACTTCAAGACCGCCTATGAGAACTTCAACACATGGTCCTGCATTACCTCCGCCAGCCCAGGGCTCTTCTTTGTATGTCACTGCCATTGGATCTGCCCCGAGTGACATTAGGAACTCATCACACAATTCCATTGTTCTTTCTTTCCAGTAGATCTCTTTATCATTCGTATTGAAAGCGTGATGTGCCATCATTTCAAAGGTTGTGAGGTGCCGTCCGCTCCTGCCAACTGCGTCCAGATCCGGCAGGCGGATACAGGGTTGTGAGATCGTCAGTGGATTTGCAGGTGGTGGCACTTCTCCTGATGTTACAAAGGGCTGAAAATCAGCAATTGATGCAATTGTCAGATATATGTCATCCCTCCATCTTGCGATCACAGGATACCTGTCTATCCTGGTATGATCGCGTTCTTCAAAGAAATTCAGGAAATATTCCCGCATCTCTGCGAGATCGTATTGTTTTTTGAAAACTGGATTGCCTATAAATGAATATGGGTCACAGGGGGCATCCCCGCACGTTTTTCGGTCAAGATCACGTGTCCAGAAAAAATCACCACATTTTTGGCATTGCTTACGAATAAATCCGTTATTTGAGAAAAAATCAAGTTGATATTCATCTTTGAGCATGATAACTCCAAATATATACACTATGTTTGTAATCTATATTTCGCTTATCACGTAATCGTTCCAATGCTTAAAAACATTTCTTATTCAATAATATGTCGCACATATATTACATCCAATCCCATGGATTATTTTTTTGTAGGGGGTTTCGATTTTCATCAAAACACGTTTTGCTTATGTGCACAATTAGTATAAATTATACACATGAATATTAAAAACTGTGTACATAAATAGATTTTATGTGTTCATAGTAGTTACATAGTTGTTCACTTATTAGTATTAATTGGTGATATACTATGAATATGGTACGATATATGTCAATGATATTTCGAGGAACAGTTGAAGATTATGAAAATGCAGGAATTAAACCTTCTGTGTTTATGGATTCCAGTGGAAGCCTGCGAATATACCTATGCGATTCGGTCGTGGATCAAATAGAGGAAGATAAATCTATGGTGATCGAAGGTTATGAATCAAATGGTGGGCAGTTCATTGAAACGTTCGATGTGAACTCTAAAAACCATGACCTTAAGTCATGATCTAAAATGTAATTAAGATCGAGTCAAAGTAATATGTAATTCAATTTATAAATGCAAGGTCTATGCCAAATACAATCTCCAACAACAATTCTCCTGCCAATTAAGATATAGACCTGCATTTATCTACATATCCTGTCCTGTGTACTATTTTTTTGTTTTTGTTTAGCTGGTGCAGCATTGTTGTACATATGAGTGCATGATAAAAACTATTCTACAACCCGCGCATGCGCGGCGTTGCCCTGCATACACATCGAATTTTCAATTGCTTCCAGTGCATTCAACAATTTTCTTGTAGTATATGTTTTATAAACATATAGTTCGAGTAAATCCGAGCATAGCGAGGATTTTCTCGTTGTATATAATCTATAAGATTATGTAGTCCAAGTCAATGCGAACGAAGTGAGCATTTTCTTGCACATTTTTTGCTGACGATTTCGATTATTCTATTTTGTATGTATGGAACGTGCCGCCCGCGAGCGGTCGCATTGTTTTTGGTTTCAAATCAAAACATTCCTATCAATGTTTGTAAGTAAAACGCTATGCTACGTCGCACTACATTTATTCAACAAGTTGAAATATTTCCAAATATGGACTTTTCCGACAGCCTCTGATTATAATTTGAATTAAACGATTGCAAGCAGGTCAAGTCCTTTGTCAGTCAATCTATATTGACCATTTTCTATCTTCAATAAATTTCCATTTATCAGGAACTCGGTCTGGTACTTGAACGATGCATCATCGATACCGATCTCATCCTGAATATCTTCTTTTGTCTTGCCAAATACACCAATGGATTTTACAAGTTTTCTTCTCAATGGATGTGATGCAGCTTTGTTCAACATCTCATGATCCATCTTTTTTGTTTCGCGTGCAGATGGCGCAGCCATCATCATCTCTTCAAGTTCATCATCTTCGACCTCTACCATATTTATCATTCTCCATAATCATTTTAATATAATATGTAATGGCATTTATCGTTTATTATATTGTAGTATATGTTTTATAAACACATAGTTCGAGTAAATCTGAGCATTAGCGAAGATTTTCTTGTTGTATATGTTTTATAAACATATAGTTCGAGTAAATCTGAGCATCAGCGAAGATTTTCTCGTCGATGGTTGTGTGCACTTCATGCATACAGGTATTTCAAAATACGTGTTTTTTAATACACATTCCATTAATTATAAAACATCAAAGAACAATGGAATATCCGATGGTTCCTAAGATATTACTAACAAACGATGATGGCGTCTATGCCGCAGGCATCCGGGCAGCATACAAAAGTGTTGCCGACCTTGGCGATGTGACGATCTCAGCCCCCGCAATGCAGCAAAGCGGTGTTGGAAGGTCAATATCCATCTTTGAACCTCTTAGGATAAACAAAACCGAAATTGACGGAGTTACTGCCTATGCAATTGGCGGCACGCCTACTGATTCTGTAATACTTGGAATATTCACCATCATGAAACAGATGCCGGATCTTGTGCTTTCCGGCTTTAACATTGGGGAAAATATCAGTACAGATACTATTACAACGTCAGGCACGATCGGTGCCGCACTTGAGGCTGCGAGTTATGGAATACCTGCTATCGCAGCATCGATACAGGTGACGGAAGAAGGGGCAAAGTTTGATGACTTGAGGGATTACCAACACGATTTTGAAGTTGGCATCAAAGTGGTCAACAGGATCGCAAAGAATGTTTTGAAGCATGGATTGCCGGATAACGTGGACCTGTTAAATGTCAATATTCCGCATTTTGTTGAGAATGATACTCCAATTGAAATAACCCGTCTTGCGCGCAAGATATTCAAGACCGCAGTACAGGAGCGACACGACCCGCGCGGCAGACCGTATTACTGGATCGATGGAGAACTTATACGTGAAGAGGAAGAGGGCACGGATGTTCATGCCATAATGCAGAAAGGGCATATTTCGGTAACACCGATCACACTTGATGCGACTTCACCGATTGATCTTTCGGGAATCGAGCATCTGATGTAAAACACAGTTTGACTATTTGAACAATTAATGCTTGATCTTGAGAGAAACCTCTTTCCAGTCCCCTTCAACACCGTGCAATGTTTCAACTGCGCCGCCAACCATGTTGCCAAGCATCTTCTGTACAAAATCGTTCATAACGACCTTTTCACCATCAATTATCAGTTCAACTTCCATATTTTAATCTCCTTATCCAATCTGAATCAATTTCTACAATACGGCACGCGCTGACTTGCTGCAAGTTTAAGCATCTGCGGCATTTTTTCCAGTGACATACCATTGACATCAATGAGATTGTCATTCACCAATAAGCATGGCTTGAGTTTTCCATCCGCAGTTACCCTCAACCTGTTACAGTTTGCACAGAATTCGGAATTATCAACCGGACGTACAAGTTCAACTTCCGCACCATCAATGATATATTTTTTCCTGCGGTGCATGGTCCTGATGCGCACCTCATCAGCGCGTGCGGTTAGATCTTTCTCAACAGAATTTGCATCTATCTGATACTGAGAAACATCATTAAAATCCATGAGCTCAATGAGTTGTAAAATTACCTGACCATCGTACGTTCGTGTAAAATCAAGCATGTCGTATATCTCATTATCATTAATCCCTTTAAGGAGTACCATGTTCAACTTTACAGGCGTAAGCCCTGCATCGACTGCACTATGAACCCCATCAAGAACACCGTCCAACATATTCTGGCTGCTGTTCGTGATAAACTTGTAATTTTTCGGATCAAGTGAATCAAGACTTATATTGACGCGGTCAAGCCCGGCATCTTTCAGATCCTGCGCACGTCCTTTTAACAGTGTGCCATTCGTTGTTGCAGACACATCCCGCAGTTTTGGGAGTGAAGACAGGATATCTTCAAAATCCTTACGTATAAGTGGCTCACCACCAGAGAACTTTACCTTATTCACACCCATCTTGGATGCTGCATGAACAATGTTTGAAATTGTCTCAACAGACATCTCGCCCCTGCTGCTTGTATCACCCTCATGGTGACAATAAATACAATCATAGTTGCAGCGGTTTGTAATAGATATTCGAAGACTCGTGACCGTGCGCCCAAATGAGTCAGTGAGAGTATTTGATACATTGGTTACCAGAGGGGAGTTCATGCCTGTGTACACACGCGATATTTATTTAACTATTTTGAATTACCTTGCAGACTTAACATTGTGAAATCGCATGATATATATCAAATAAATCTAATTACAAATTATATATTATGATTAAAGCAATACTCATCGCAGGAACACATAGTGGTGTTGGAAAAACTACAGTAGCCATGGGAATTATGGCAGCCCTTACGAACCGTAAGTATAAGGTACAGCCCTACAAGGTCGGACCCGACTACATAGACCCGACTCACCACACAGCCATTTGTAATGCCCCATCACGAAACCTTGACACATTCATGATGGGAATTGACGGTGTGCGCGAGACGTTCGCACGCACATCCGGAAATGCGGATATTTCGGTTATCGAGGGAGTTATGGGTCTGTTCGATGGTGTGGATTCCACAGAAATTGCCAGTTCCGCCCATGTTGCTAAAACACTGGACATCCCCGTAATACTTGTGATCAACGTTCACGGGATGTCAAGAAGTGCTGCTGCGATCGTCAAAGGTTTCTCGGAATATGACAAAAATGTGAACATCGCAGGCGTCATCTTAAATCAGGTTGGAAGCGAGCGACATGCACGCCTGCTAAGGGATGCACTAACGGACATACCAATTATCGGAACACTGCCACGAAACAAAGACCTGACAGTCCCATCGCGCCATCTCGGACTCCACATGGCATCCGAAAATGAATACGACACCAGCGCCCTTGCAGAGTTCATAGAAGCGAACATCGACCTTGATGCAGTAATATCGATCGCTGAAACCTCGCGCGCGCCCGAACCTGTCCTGCAGCCAAATAACTCTTATGCGCCGGATGTGAAGATTGGCGTAGCACTTGACAGTGCTTTTTGTTTCTACTATCAGGACATGTTCGATTCGATCGAACGGCACGGGGCACAAATTGAGTTCTTCAGTCCGCTCAACGGCGAACTGCCTGATGTTGACGGCATCTATTTCGGAGGTGGATACCCTGAACTTCATATCGAACAACTCGAAAAGTCAAAAACCACGCACCACATCAAGCAACTCGCTGCTGACGGCATGCCGATATATGGCGAATGCGGAGGATTGCAGTATCTTTGCAGTTCGTACGAGATCGAAGGTACAACATACCGCATGGCTGATGTATTCCCTGCAGAGACCAGGCAGACTGGTAGATTCCAGGCTCTCGGATACACCGAAGCACGCGCGCGGGATGGCATGGCATTTGCCAGGGGGACGATAAGGGGGCACGAGTTCCATTATTCGCTCACAGAATGTGCGCGCGACAGCAGGTTTGCATACGAGATGCTGCGCGGAAAGGGGATCGAGAACAAAATGGACGGTATTGTCGAACATAACGCGATGGCAAGTTACATGCATGCGCATCCTGCCACGTTTCCTGTTGGTGAATTTGTGGATGTGTGCAGGAAATACGGGCGCCGATAAGTGAAAAATACTATTTCTGTTCCGGATCTACCACCTTATCCTGAACTTTTACTTTCCCCTCATCCCTTTTCTTGATCCACAACTTCATGCTGTAATATCTCAATGGATGTCTTATGCGCTTGCACAACTCATCCTCACCATAGCAGTTTCCGTAGGTTTTCATGGTAGCGCATGCGGGGGGCTTATAAGTCGTGCCGGATGAGCCTGATATGTGCTCGATCTGGTAGCGCGTCTTTTCAACATCAAAATCAGGTGAGACGTTGAACATGTTTATGATATCATCCACAGTCATCCCAACTGTCAGCAAGAACGATGTCATTGCAAACCGCATTGAATGCGCAAGATTGACTCCTGCCATGGTATTCGCAATAGCGTGGGCAATACATGGAGGGAACAGTTCGCGCTCAACAGCCTCAAAATCGCCGGCACCATACTCGGTTTTACGTTTATCAAGGATCTCCTTGATCCCATCAAGATACGGTGCGCAGAGATCACATATCTCTTCCGGGACGTCGATTGGTAATGAGTCATGAATGCGCGCGCGCACAACTTCTTGTAAAAGACGCGCAAACTCTTCCTTTGCGATGCGCACATTCCCATGGTCAAGTTTACGGTTCACCAACTTCCATTTCAGGTCCTTCATTGAACTGGCAAGTTTGATATAATCGGTAAAATTGATGTCAAAATAAGAATCCGACGGCCTGGCATCCACGCCAAAATCATTGCCAAAATTGCTTAAAAATTCAACATCACGGGTTTTTAGCAGTGTATATGCAGCCACTGCTTCTGCAAGTGAATAACGGCGGGTTAAAAAAGGATCGTCAATGCAAGAAACAAGTATTCTTGCAAAAGGATATGATAGAAGTTCAGACAATACTGGCCCTTCTTCAGAACCTGAAAATGACGTTTTCTCAATCTCCCCTGATATTGATTGTATCACGCGTTCTTTGCCGCGAATACGTGCAAGGTCCAGTGCACGTGATGATATTAATCTATCTAAAGAAAAGCCGAGGCTACCAACATGATCGGATGCCTCTGAAATAAATGGAAATAATGCAAGGTCTCTGTCATCCATACCCTTAATCTGACTCGATTCTTGGTGCTAACAGGTATCCAACTTTTCCATCGCTGTTCGAAATTGTAAAATTGATCTTTAACGGAAAATCCATTCCAAGGGACAGAGTCACTTCATTGGACTTTGAAGCTGGTTTTACGATATCTGAAAGGTAATCCAGGGAGAACAAGGAACGTGCATTTCCAGGCTTGAGATCGATCAACTGATCACGTGGCATATCAAGCCTTACGCGGTCAGTGTCGCCTTCTGCTTCCATGAAAAAGAGATCCCCTTCAACAACAAGTAACATATGGTCACTGACCTTTTCCGCAGCTTTTACAGCCTTTCGCAGGTCAATACCATTAAGAACAACTTCTGCAGGCAACTCTAACTGTGGGATCTTTGGTTCAGCGCGGATCGTTGACGGGTCAAGCAATGAAATTGTATATGATAGCCCCCCGATATGTAATGAGAGTTTCTGCGACATCTCATCAAGTTCCATCAAAACCTTTTCGTTTTTGTCGACCACACCTAAAATATCGGTGATTTTGGTAAGGTCTATCCCGATCTCGGAATCATCAGCTTCAAACCCATCAAATGCACTGGCTGGCAGATCAAAACTGACCATTGCAACGTTTGCAGGATCCACAGCCCTTACTGCGATTCCTTCCGGGGATATTCTGAATCTTGCCTCATCAACAAGTACCGATAGTGATTCGATCGAATCCTTTAGAAGATTTGCATCAATTGTTGCCTTGAACATGTAAATTCTCCGTCAAATAATTTGAATTTCAACTTCATTATATCCATTAAGTTATATAAGTTTCCTTGTTTGAATCAGCTTGCCGATCTATGGCGTCAATCTAATGTCTGGAAATAACATTCATTTTTGCCGTGTAATCCCATCTAAAATTCAATAAATTTGCAATCATCAAACTCATATTTCATTATACACATAACAATAAAACTCAAAATCAATAGTGTTATATTGTAGTGAAACACATCACTACAATATTATGAGCTACATTCGAAAAATTAAAAGAAAAAACAAGGATGGAACAATTAAAACATACTATGCAGAAG
>JAMJFS010000059.1 GCA_023544565.1 Methanosarcinaceae archaeon | reverse complement strand
GTCTTTAACGTTGGTGACAGTAAAGTTTAAAGTTTAAAGTTTAAAGTTTAAAGTTTAAAGTTTAAAGTTTAAAGTTTAAGTTTAAGTTTAAACTTAAATGTGAATTTTAATTATTGTAAAGTTAATGCAAATTAGCAACCACGCCTAAAGTCGCTCGATAACATTCGCAAATGCAAAGTTTGGCTTTACATCATCTATCTTTATACGGACATGCTCACCAACTTTAACATCCTTGACAAATGTCACAAATCCTTTAATAACAACTGCACCATCACCACTTGAACCAAGTTTTTCAATCGTGACCTCAAACTTATCACCTTTTCTCAGTGGTGCGGTCAGGAACTTTTTACCTATGATATATATTTCTGCACTCTGTGTCCTTGATGCTTTTGGTGTATACGCACGGACATACGTGAAACTATTGCGCACCTCATCAATATAATCCTTGAACATGTCACCCTCGAACACCTTTACAACAAAGTGTCCTTGCGGTTTGAGTATCTTTTTAGCACATTCAAGTGCAGA
Organism: Methanosarcinaceae archaeon; assembly: GCA_023544565.1. GTDB lineage: Archaea > Halobacteriota > Methanosarcinia > Methanosarcinales > Methanosarcinaceae > Methanovorans. The sequence goes on along the minus strand of JAMJFS010000059.1, from coordinate 2,351 downwards.
AGTGACAAGGGCGATCGAACGCCCATGGTCCAGACTCCAATTTCCGGACAGATTTGGTGCGGCATCACATATTACAACATCTGCGCCGCCCTCGCCTACAAGTTTAATTATCTTTTCGATCGTCCTGTCAGCTGTCATATCCCCTTTGACAGTGTCAACACCATCTATGGGCTTGATACGTTGCAGATCAACACCAATAACCCGTCCGCCAGAAATTTTTTTTGCGACCTGGAGCCATCCACCGGGAGCTGCACCAAGATCAACGACCGTATCACCCTCATTGATAACCTCGAATTTCTTATTTATCTGTGTAAGCTTGAACGCCGCACGCGAACGATGGCCATCGCTCTTTGCCTGCCAGTAATATGAATCACGTCTATCTCTTGCCATAAGTATCCGCTTAATTCGTATTCAAACATCAAATAACTTGTGCAGACTTTAGCTGTTCAAGTCTTTCACTAACACCCAATATTGTATCTTCAATATCCGATATACCCCCGGGCAACCAGAAATCATAATCATAATAGAGGTTTAACAGGTCACTGTAACGTTGTTCAAGTTTTAGGATATCAGAATCGGGCACCGATCCATCAGAAAACATATCAATCTTTTCATTAAGTCTTTTTGCACGCTGTTTCAAGCGAGACGAAAAACTTTTGGCAACCTTGCTCATGTCAACCTCGCGCTTTGACAATTCAAGGATGTCTATTATTTCACTCAGCTCATACGGAATATCAGGAAACGCATTCGGTCCGGATATGTAGTAAGTCTCATCCGAATCAGCACCTTCTACTTCCTCAAAAGAAACTGTCTCGATCAAATGCTCGTCTAATGCAGATTGACAAAGTTGCTCGACATCAGCAAGACCAACAACCTCAAGCCTTCGGATCTCCGCATGTTCCTGCACGATAAGGTGTATCTCACCAATTGTTGAAGCACCAAGTACATCAACAATTCCGGCAAGTTCATCTTTTGTTATCATAGTAGTTACCCATCCAGTCCATTATCATTCGATCCATGCCAATGATATTATTATTATTATTATTATTATTATTATTATTATTAAAGCAAATATCTGCGGCTGCTGAGTGCACTTTTCAAGATCGCATCGGCATTGTGTTTCTCGATCTTAACATCCATGGTCTTTTCGATCAAAGGAATGTCATCAGCCAAACCATCCATAGCATGTTTGACCAATTGCTGGTCTCCTCCTGTAATTATGTAATCTATGTTATTGACATCAATGTTAACAGTATCATCAAGCATTTTCTTGATCACTATTCGTACCTTCTCAATATGATGTGCGATATCTTCATCCCGGAGTTTTTCAAACCTTCCCTGGCTAAATCCTCCTTTTGTGTGCTTTGCTTTTACACTGCTTCTTACGACCTGATATGTTTCAAATCCGTTCATATCGGGTGCAAAACCCACAAATGATTCACCAGCATGCACAATTACTACAAAAACACCAACTTCTTTGTTTTCCATAAGTTTTAGATTTTTGATGTCAAAGGTCGTCCCAAATTTTAACATAGAATTATTTAATGGAAAAACAGGTGCAACAGCTTCGCGCACCATGCCAAATGTATCATAGAAAAGAACATAACCGGTTTTGGAATCGATCTTACCCAGCAAATGTTGGCTGTTTTCGTCAATTTGCCCCAAGACATCATCTGTGTTTTTGAGATCGGATAATGACTGACCCTGCGGGACATATACCGTGATGAGTGTTTCTGAATTCGACTGTAGAGATCTTAACTGAGAAAGGTATTCCGAAAACCTCATAGGGGACAGAGTATCCATGCCCCTTAATAGAATGTGACCCGTTGCTTCTTTTTTCAGTTCATTGCGTTCATGCATCAGCGTTTCGATCTTGATGTTCGCTTCATTTAATTTAGACTCAATTTCCTGTTTTACAGAAACCGAAGTTTTTGATATATGATCCCTCTTTTCAAGCCGGGATTGAAGTCTTTTAATATCAATTTCAAGTTCAACAATATGAGATTGTAACATTTCCACCTGGTCTTCGAGTTTATCCTTACCCGATATCTTCCCAAACAGGACATTAATATTATCGATTACTTTTTCCTTTTCGATCATCGCTTTCAAAATAAACATTCATACAATAAAAATCATACTTATTTCAATACCATGAATGCTATTGTTTAACTTAGTATATGTTTTATAAGCATATAGTTCGAGTCAATCTGAGCATGAGCGAAGATTTTCTTGTAGCATATAGAGGCCGTCCTTTAATTAAATTTCGACATTTAATATAAACATCACACTTGAATTCAATAAAATCGAATCCTCTAAAAAATTAAAAATCACAATAAAACCCCTAATTTAAC
>JAMJFS010000058.1 GCA_023544565.1 Methanosarcinaceae archaeon | reverse complement strand
CTGTGGATCCATCATTTACTACAATTATTTCAAAATCAGTGTAAGTCTGATTGAAGATACTACGCAATGTATCTTTGATAAATCTTTCTTGATTATATGTTGGAATAATCACACTTACCGATGGCATATGTTTACCTTAAAAATCAATAATTTTTCATTTATTTGATAATTGTACACTTGATTAAGGATTTGACTATTGAGATTGTCGGAAAAGTGGCAAAATCGAATCATCTCAATCAATATTGGTAAGTAAAACGCTATGCTGCGTTGCACTATATTTGATGAATAAGTTGTAAAACCTCGAAATGTGGACTTATCCGACAGTCTCTCACTCAACTACTCAAACCTCTGGATATTAGTTCGATTGTTTCCTTACACATACGTTGTGGATTGAATTTGATTTCAATACGTTGACGGTTCATTGAACCAACTTTAGTACACAATTTTGAATTCAATGCAAATTCAATAATCCGATTTGCAAGTCCTTCATAATCTTCAATCGGGGCAAGAAATGGATAATTATCCATTCCGATTGCTTCTCGAATACCGGGGATATCCGTACCTACAACTGGAAGTCCAGCAGCCATACATTCTAACACGCCATTTGGACATCCTTCAAAGTAGGAGCTATGAACACATAAATCAATGGCACTTAGTAAACCAGGTATGTCGTCAATTTTTCCCAAGAATTGGATGGTTTCACCAAGCTTTTGGTCAAAGGCAAGCGTTTTCAATGATTCATATGTAGTATCTAAGCGACCTGCCAACACTAACATTGGTTGGTTATTACTTATAGCCAATTTATCAATGACTATACGCCAAGCCCTCAGAAGCGTGGCATGGTCTTTGAAGTCTGTCAGATTTGCGACCATACAAACCAAGAAACAATTATCATCAACATTAAAATGTTTACGCCATGCCATCCTGTCGAACTTGGATTTAGCTAAATCAACTCCATTGTGAATAACTTTGATTTGATTGGAATCAACTTCAAGTGTCTGAGAAAGAAAATTCGCTCCATGCTGAGAGTTGGATATAAACCATGGAATCTTACGGCTTGCCCAGAGTTCCATTTTTTGTCCCATACGAAAAAGTCCTTCATCTCGTTGATTCCAGACACACATCTTTGCGCCAGTCCATCGCCATATCAAACCGCAAGCAACATTCGGAATCATAGTATAGGGAAGAATCACATCCGGTCGCGCATGTCGAAGTGTCAAAGCGAATTTTATAAGCCCCTTCAATCGCCGAATACGCCAGCCAAACAACGGATGTGATACAATTCGCCATGGAATGCCATACTCTTCACAAAGTTCTGCCGTTCGACCGGGACCATAAAACCCCCAAACCTGAACATGTGCGCCATGTTCACGCACTAGATACCGAGCTAAGAGTAGTGCCTGGCGCTCGGAGCCACCAAGTTCAAGACTTCCAAGTACAATTACTACACGTTTTCCATCAATCATATGTGCATTTTGATACAAGTTTTGATTAATTGGAATTCACCATCCACGATATCTATGACACACCCACCCCTTTGTATGTAAACCCTAATCTTCTCACTTCATCTGGATTGAACATTCGCCTTCCATCTATTATTATCAGCGTGCGCATAAGTTCTTTTGCTTTGTGCAGGTCAAGCTTTCTGAATTCCACGTGGGCAGTCATTAGCACTAGAGCATCGGCCTCATTGAGAGCATCATAAACATCTTTTTTCACTTTCCCAAATCTATTCAGGTAGCCATCCTCTACATGAGGATCAATTATATAGATATCTGCATCCTTTCTTTTCAGTTCCTCAATAAAAATCTCGACCGGACTTTCCCTGGGATCTCCCACATTCTCTTTGTACGAGAAACCGAGCACAACAATCTTTGAGTTCTTCACAGCCCTCTCACACTCGTTAAGTGCATCTACCAGTAACTCAGACACATGCACTGGCATATAATCATTAATCGCTCTTCCTGCTGTGATAACCTTTGAGTGATATCCCAATTCTTCTGCTTTCTTTACAAGGTAATATGGATCAACAGGCAGACAATGCCCACCCACACCTGCACCAGGATAATAAACATTGAAGTTCCACTTGGTAGAAGCGGCCTCGATTACATCCATGATATCAATATCCATTCTTCCAAAAATCAGGGCAAGTTCATTCATCAATGCGATATTCAGGTCTCTCTGGATATTCTCTATTATTTTTGCAGCTTCTGCGGTCTTTATATCTTTGACCAGGAATACATCTTTGACTATATGTTTGTATAATTGCCTTGATATCTCGCCCCATTCTGGGGTGATGCATCCAACTACTCTCACAATATCAGCAATAGTATGATTGGTGTCACCTGGATTATATCGCTCGGGACAGTGAGCCAATCCGAAATCAATTCCGGCTTCCAATCCGGATTTCTCAAGTATTGGTGCCAGAACTTCTTCAGTTGCACCAGGATATACAGTGGATTCCAGCACTACAAGTTTATTTTTGCCAAGTCCTTTTGAAATTTCCTCTCCTGCTGAGATAAGGGGCCGAAGGTCAGGTCTTTTGTCAGACATTACGGGAGTTGGCACAATGATAAGTATTGCATCACTCTGTCGTGTTGCCATAGCAGTGTCGGTGGTAGCAGTTAATTTATTAGATTGAACTACGTTTTTAACCCTTTCATCGAGGTTCAGATCCTTCAGATGGCAGCCGCCCTTGTTGATTAGGTCTACAATTTGATCATTCTTGTCTACACCTATGACATTAAATCCTTTTTCAGCAAAACTTACTGCCGTAGGGAGACCCACATATCCCAGGCCGACTACACAGACGATTGCAGATTTATCATTCAATTTTTCAGATAGATCCATTGTTAAACCACTCAATTGTTTCTGCTAATTCATTTTTAAAATTACTGGATGGATTATATCCAAATGTTTTCGCTTTAGAGATATCAGCCAGTGAATGTTTTATGTCCCCTGGTCTTGGTTCAGCATATATTGGTCTGACATTTTTTCCGATTATCTCATTTATGTATTCGACTAATTCGTTTAAAGTGATTCGTCTCCCGCATGCTATATTGAAAACTCCGGTCTTATTTGATTCGCAAGCCATGATATTGGCATCAACTACATGTTTAATAAATGAAAAATCCCTGCTCTGCTCTCCATCACCATAGATCACAGGCGATTTATCCATCAGCATAGCATTGATAAATTTTGGTATAACAGCTGAATATTGGGAGTCTGGGTCCTGCCTTGGCCCGAATACATTGAAATATCTAAGTGATACTGTCTGAAGACCATAGAGTTTCTGGAAGACATTGCAGTATAGTTCTCCTGTCGCTTTTGTGATAGCATAGGGGGATAAAGGATTGATAGGCATATCTTCGACTTTGGGTAGTACTGGTGTATCTCCATAGACTGATGATGATGATGCACAAACTACTTTTTTGATACCGGAATCTCTGGCCGCTGTCAGGACATTCAATGTTCCAGTAATATTGGCTTCATTTGAACTCTTTGGATCTTCTATACTGCGAGGAACACTTGGTAGTGCT
>JAMJFS010000057.1 GCA_023544565.1 Methanosarcinaceae archaeon | reverse complement strand
CATCGCGGCGCGCAGAAGTTAAGCAATCCCCGCGCCGCTTCCGCGCGAAGCGCGCATTGCCCAAAAATACCAAATTGCGAACCATGTCGGATATGCAAGCATCTGCAATCAACCTTGGTGTTTTTTCTGCACGTGAGTAATATATGCTGGTCAGACGTATGGAAATACGCCGCTTCGCGGTTGTTGTGTTGTTTTCCAAATCTACCCAAACAAAATTCCAATCACAAAACCTATATGTTCTTTAAGCACCACTTATGCCCATGGACTTTCAGATAATAGACGCTGACTACACTCATGAAAATGAGAAACCGTTGATCCGCCTATTCGGGAGAGGGCAGGATGGTGAAAGTGTCTGCTGTTTTGTGCCGGGGTTTGAGCCGTATTTTTATGTCAATGCCGAAGAGGAATTGGATGAGTTGGCGAGTCTGATAACAGGGCAGTTCGAGTCTGTTAAAAAGGTGGAGATCGTACAAAAATTTGAGCCCATTGGTTACCAGAAGTCTAAGAAACCGATGCTTAAGGTTACTATACAGTCACCAAAAAATATGGCTGAGATCCGGGATGATGTTGCAAAACTTCCGGGTGTAAAGGCTGTTTATGAAACTGATATAATGTTTCGCAATCGTTTTCTTGTCGATAAGGGGTTTTGCGGCATGGGGTGGATTTCGGCAGAACCGTCACATGATGTAGAGGATGTCCGCAGCGATTGGATCACATGTGATAAAACAATAACTACGCCGGATGTGAGCGGTATTGAAACCATTTCGAATGCGCCATTGAAACATCTGGCATTCGATATTGAATGTCTGCCGGTTGATGGGGCAATGCCAACTCCGGAAACATCTGCTGTTATCATGATCAGTGCCGCTTTTGAACCGGCATACAAGGGACAAGAATCTATGATCCTTGTTCTAAAACACATTGATGGGCTGGGCGATGGCGACGGCGTTGAGATGTTCACTGACGAATCAAAACTTCTCAATCGTTTTTTTGAAATATTTCAGGATTATGACCCTGACATTGTTGTAGGGTATAACATAAACGATTTCGATATACCCTATATTACGGACAGGGTGAAGATACTGAATGAATCCGGTATGAGCATTAAGTCAACCATTGGGCGCGATGGCAGGCAGATGAGTTATCGCAAGATCGGGAACTTTACAAGAGTTTCGATGCCGGGGCGTGTTGTTGTGGATGCTTTGCCGCTTGTTAAACGGCAGTATAGTCTGAAGCGGTATACCCTGCGCAATGTTGCAATGGAATTGCTTGACAGGGAAAAACTGGATGTTGAAGTAACGCAGATGGTCGAGTACTGGGAAGATGATGGCGAGAAGATAAAGAAGTTCGTGGAATATGCACGGCGTGATTCGGAACTGGCTCTTGATCTTATTTTGAAATTACAACTTATGGATAAGTATGTGGCTCTGGCGCAGGTCAGTGGCACAGTGCTTCAGGAAGTCGTGGACGGGGGGCAGACTTCGATGGTGGAGAATCTGATGCTTCGTGAGTTTGGGAAGCGTGACCGTGTGATCCCGACGAGACCAGATGATGCAACCTGTTCTTTCAGGAGTAAACAAAGTGAATCTCTGAAAGGCGGCGAGGTGCTCGATCCAAGGAAAGGGTTGCTTGAGGATGTGGTGATTCTGGATTATAAGTCACTTTATCCAACTATCATGATGGCGTACAACCTTTGTTATACGAGCGTTGTTGAGCATGACCGCCCGGATGGGGAAATTATAAAACCGCCGTCTGGTGGGGAATTTGTTAGTGCGAGTGTGTCGAAGGGGATCGTGCCGTCAATCTTGGAGGACCTGCTGAACCGCAGGACTGAGACGAAAAAACGAATGAGGGATGCTAAGAGCGATGAGGAGCATCGTGTGCTGGATGCGACCCAACTTGCACTTAAGATACTTTTGAATAGTTTTTATGGTTATTCGGGCTATGTCCGTGCCAGGCTTTACAGTATGCAACTGGCAAATGCGGTTACAGGTTTTGGAAGGGAGAATATCCTGAATACACGGACGCTTGTTAATGATACTATTCACAACATCATTCTTCATGATAACAAAGCATACCTGACCGATGAGATCACACCGTCGCAGATGTCCGATACTGATAAGACTATCACCCTGTCGGTAGTGTATGGTGATACGGACAGTGTTTTTGTGCAGTGCAGTTCAAAAGACAAGACTGAGATCACGCTGGAGGATGCTGAACTTGTCGGGAACAAGATCTCACGAATTGTTTCGGATTCCCTGCCTGATCCGATGGAACTTGAGTTCGAGTCTATTGCAAAGCGCGCTCTTTTTGTTGCGAAGAAACGATATGCAATTTGGGTTTTCGAGCGCGATGGTAAAGAGTGGCGTGATCAGATCAAGGTCAAGGGTATGGAAACCGTGCGGCGTGACTGGTGTGAACTTACATCAAAGACGCTTAGTGATGTGCTGGAGATGGTGCTCAAAGAGGGTGAGATCGACAAGGCTGTGGAGTATGTCAGAGGTATTGTTAATAGGGTTCGTAATATTGATGTGCAAAAGGATTCCGATATGATCGAGAATCTCACTTTGACCCGTCAGTTCTCTAAGAAAAAGGAGAGTTACAAGAATAAGCAACCTCACATTACGGTCGTTGAGAAGATTACGGCACGGACAGGCATGTCTCCTCCGATCGGGGAGAGGATCCCGTTTGTGATCATTGCCGATAGGGGTCTGTTCGTAGACCGCGCCGAAGATCCTGATTATGTTCGCGAGAACAACATCCCGCTGGATGTGGATTACTACATCAAGAAACAGATATTGCCACCTGTCGAGCGGATACTTGGTGTGTTCGGGGTGGATATGGCTTCCCTTGATTACGATTCAAAGCAGAAGGGCTTGTTTGATTTTACGAGTACGCCCTCGGATGGCAAGGTTGTCAGGAATGTTGTGAAAAATGAAGGGAAAGAGAAGGAGAGTGTTTCGAAGAAGGAAAAGCCTCAGAGTTCACTTTTTGATTTTTAGATGTGTGGGGAATGACATTTCAGGACAGCCATGGGAATAAGGGGGGGAACAGGCAACAGCTCCGCATTAGTTCATAAAACGAAAGAAGAAAATCCTCACGCTACCACATTTGCAATTGTAGGCATTTCTATTTTAAGACCGATCAGATCTTCAATTTTGAATTTTTCCTTTACATTAAGTACCTCTATTCCCACGACCTTTCCGCTAGCATCATAGTCTACAACGAGTCCTTTGCTTACTTCCTCGCTTTCTTCTATTGCATCCTCACTTATTCTGAAATAGAGAGCATCACTTTCCAAATCTAACTTTATTTTCATTTTTGATCCCTCAATCTTCGATCGTAAAACATGGTTATCACTATATATGGTTTTTTTCTTCCTTTAATATACTAAACAGCATCTATTTTTTGTAACTTTCTGCCACAGAGTACACAGAAAGCACAGAGAACGTAGCAACATTCCCTCTGTGTACTCTGTGCGCTCTGTGGCTGTCAGATATAGTTCTAAATTATACTTGCGGAGTAGTATAACCACTCGTAGAACTTTCCCCTCAATTCTTGAATCAACGCCGTTGCAACCTGAAATCTGCGTAAATCAGTGTAAATCTGCGTAAATCAGTGTAAATCTGCGTAAATCAGTGTAAATCTGCGTAAATCAGTGTAAATTTGCGTAAATCAGTGTAAATCTGCGTAAATC
>JAMJFS010000056.1 GCA_023544565.1 Methanosarcinaceae archaeon | reverse complement strand
CAACTGTAGAAAATGTGAAAAACAAAACATACCCACTGGCACGACCGCTATACTTCTATACGGATGGGGAACCAACAGGCCTTGCAAAAGAGTTCATTGACTTTGTAATGAGCCCGGATGGACAGGAAATTGTGTTAGAGATCGGGTATATTCCAGTAGCATAAGACATAGTGGCTCAAGATGTTGATAAATACCAGATCTAAGGAATTTGCGATCGAATCCATTCTTCTTGCTGTAAGTGCACTCGCGGTCGTGATCCTGATCCTTATATCTATATTTTTGTTCAGAGAGGGTGCAGCACTCTTTAAAGACATTCCATTTTTGGATTTTCTTACAGGAAAGAACTGGCACCCTACATCAGTGCCCCCCGTATTCGGACTTTTGCCTCTGTTATTGGGCACACTTCTAGTAACCGCAGGTGCGATTGTTATCGCAGTACCGCTTGGAATTGCATCTGCTGTATTCATCTCAGAGATCGCACCCCCAAATGTTGCAGAAATACTCAAGCCCATTGTAGAGATCCTTGCAGGCGTACCATCCGTGGTATATGGTTTCTTTGGACTTGTGGTTCTCATCCCGCGCCTTCAACAATTGCTCGACCTGCCCACAGGTCAGACTGCTTTGGCCGGTTCCATCATGCTCGGGATAATGGCGCTCCCAACGATAATATCCATTTCAGAGGACGCAATAAGTTCCGTGCCGGATTTCCTGAAAGAAGGCTCACTCGCACTTGGTGCAACCAGATGGCAGACAATTTACAGGGTCACCGTACCTGCAGCACTTTCCGGTATATCGGCAGCAGTAATGCTGGGAATGGGACGCGCTATCGGGGAGACCATGACTGTTATGATGGTGACAGGCAATGCAGCAGTTATCCCGGGATTCCCGGGTGGTATATTTGCACCCGTTAAGACCATGACTGCCACTATCGCACTTGAGATGGGGGAGGTACCGCAGGGAAGTGAACACTACCATGCCCTATTTGCCATCGGTGCCGTGCTTTTTGTGATCACCCTGCTAATAAACCTGATAGCAGAAGCCGTTAAAAGAAAATACAGGTTCAAGGTGGGATCCTGATGTTCAGCCCGAAGGTCAGTGAAAAGATCGCATTTGCATTCCTTACAGTTGCAATCCTCATTGTAGTGGGATTTGTACTTACGATACTTTCCTATATCGTTACCAATGGAATTGGTGCAATAAGCATCGATTTCCTGATACAGGGACCAAAGAACAGGATGACCGAAGGCGGTATCTTCCCTGCGATCGTGGGTACGGTTTTCCTGATAATCGGTTCCATGGCAGTGGCACTGCCTTTTGGGATACTTGCTGCGATCTACCTTAATGAATATGCAGAAGAAGGACGAATCGTGTGGATAATCCAGATGGCAATCAGCAATCTGGCAGGTACTCCATCAGTTGTTTTCGGCCTGTTCGGGCTGGCTATGTTCGTCAAATATATGGGCTTTGGTGCCTCGATACTGGCTGCATCCCTGACACTGGCACTTGTTGTTCTTCCGGTAATTATCCGCGCAAGTGAAGAGGCAATGGCAACGGTCCCGTCGGGACTTCGTGAAGCATCCCTCGCACTCGGGGTTACCAGATGGCAGACCGTCCGCAAGATCGTGCTACCGATCGCACTGCCAGGTATGGTGACAGGTGCGATCTTAAGTGTGGGACGGGTTGCAGGAGAGACAGCCCCGATATTGCTTACGGGTGCAGCATACTTTTTACCAAGGCTGCCAGATTCGGTCTCGGACCAGTTCATGGCACTTCCATACCACCTGTTCGTACTTGCAACGTCAGGCACGAACATTGCTACAACACGACCTATCCAGTACGGAACAGCCCTTGTGCTGCTAATGATCGTACTTGGAGTAAACTTTGTTGCTGTGATGATACGGCGGCATTATAAAAATAAAATGAGATGGTGATAATTTGAGGTACTTATTATGGTGACAGACATATTTGTAGAAGATATTGAGACCGAGATCACAACAAATGACCTCAACCTGTGGTACGGTGAAAAGCAGGCACTTAAAAATATTTCAATTGATATTCCAAAGAATTCCATCACCGCCTTCATCGGACCCTCCGGATGCGGTAAGTCTACATTTTTGAGGTGTTTTAACCGTATGAACGACCTCATCAAAACCTGCCGTATTGAAGGGGAAGTGTTGGTCGAGGGAGAAAATGTTTATGAAAGCGGAGTGGATGTGGTTGAACTTAGGAAACGGATCGGGATGGTATTCCAAAAACCAAATCCTTTCCCTATGTCGATATATGAGAACATCGCATACGGTCCACGCATACACGGCGAAAAGAATAAGGGAAAACTGACTACACTTGTTGAAGAAACACTACGGGCTGCGGCTCTGTGGGATGAGGTTTCAGACAGGCTCAACTCTCCTGCACTTGATCTGAGTGGAGGCCAGCAGCAGAGATTGTGCATTGCCCGGACACTTGCAGTTAAACCGGAGATTATTTTACTTGATGAGCCTTGCAGTGCACTTGACCCGATCTCAACAAGTAAGATAGAAGATCTATTGATGGATCTGAAAAAGGATTATACGATTATTATTGTTACTCATAATATGCAGCAGGCTGCAAGGGTGTCGGACCATACCGCATATTTCCTGATGGGAAAGTTAATTGAGTTTGGGGAGACCCGACAGATATTTGAGATGCCGCGCCAGAAGAGCACGGAAGATTATATTACCGGAAGATTTGGGTGATTGCATGGCAAGGGTAAAATATCAAAGAGAACTGGATTCTCTAAAACAAAAGGTAGTTACTATGGGAGAAGCATCACAAAAAGCCATTCTCGATGCTGTGGAGTCATTGCGTGATCTTAATGTTGAACTGGCGGAAAAGACCATTCAAAATGATCCTTTGATCGATAGTTACGAAGCGAATATCGAAAGATATGCAACACGCCTGCTGGCACTTCAACAACCGCTTGCAAGCGACCTCCGGTTGATCACGTCATCGATTAAGATTGCACTCGATCTTGAACGGATGAGTGATCTTGCAGTAGACATCGCCAAAATTGTAGATAAGATTGAAGGTGGACATGTAAAACCCCTGATCAATATACCGATGATGGGAGAGATTGCAGAGAACATGGTAAAAAATGCGATCAAAGCGTTTGTGACATCGGATGTTGAACTGGCAAAAACAACTGCTGCAGAGGATGACAGGGTGGATAAATTGTTCTATTCGACATGGCGTGAGTTAATTGGTATGATGGTCGAAGACCACACGATAATCAATAATGCATCTCATCTGCTGTTTGTATTACGATATCTCGAACGCATCGGAGACCATGCCACCAACATCTGCGAAAGCGTTGTGTATATAGTCACTGCTGAGAGGGTTGAATTGAATTAGGTGGTTTAGTCACTATGGGAACGATTACAATGAATGTGAACGACGATGTTGAAAAAATGTCTAAAGAAATCGCAAAAAATGAGTTGAAATTGCTGGACACAGGTTTTAGAATGGGGCGAATTACAGTCACAAGGGAAGAAGTGCATGAGCGATGATCTTTTTTGGATCTCCACAACATTGAGTGGGCAAATATTTGACGGGATGAACAGGATTTACAGGATAATGTAGACCACTCGTATCCTGTCAATCCTGTTTATCCTGTCCATTAATTCAGGCAATGTGATTTTTATGTTTGAAAATAGATCTTTAATAGTCATTTTACCCACACAATGTTAAAGAGAAAACTATTTTACCGTATATTTAACCGTTTATTGAATACTTTTAATCATCTTTGCGGTGCTCATCAGTTTATTCACCGATCGGT
>JAMJFS010000055.1 GCA_023544565.1 Methanosarcinaceae archaeon | reverse complement strand
AAAGATAGATATGAAAAATGGGTTGGTTCAATTGCTATGTTTGTGGGATTTTCGAGGTCGGCACCCAATGATCGGATATAGCGCTGAACTACTTTGTCTCCTTCTCGAACAGATTCTACTTCTGCATAGTATGTTTTAATTGTTCCATCCTTGTTTTTTCTTTTAATTTTTCGTATGTATGTCATAATTGTAGTGTTATGCTCCACTACAATACAACACTACCAGTTTTGAGTTTTATTATTATTATTATTATTATTATTATTATGTGTCTAATTAAAAATAAGTTGGATGATTACGAATTTATTAAATTTTAGATGGGATTAAACGGCAAAAATTGATGTTATTTCCAGATGTTAGATTGATGCCATAGGCCCCTATACAATACAAAAACAACCTACATCCCCTCAAAAAAACCTAATATCTGCTTTGAAAGTCCAACACTTACATCCACAGATCTCATCAATGTGTCAGCACGCACAACTTCGCATCCAATGTCGTCAAAATCTAACATATCAGCCGTGTCGCGCTCATCAATTACAAATACATCCACAATCTCCTGATAACATTTCGCAACACCAACAGACGATACTTCAAACCTATGCGCCTGCATGAGTTTCCCTGCCGGACCGCTCACAGGTTCTCTGCCAATTATAGGACTTACTGCAATTACTTTTTTGTGTTTCAGTATTTTGCGCATCCCGGGCAGTGCAAGAATAGGTCCTATACTTGTTATTGGGTTACTCGGCCCGATTAACACTTCATCGTCCACCTCAAGTGCCTCAAGTACAGCAGGTGCAATCGCAGCATCAGAAATGCCGTCTATTGAAACATCAATCACATCTAACTTACCATAATTTTTGATCCAGAAATCCTGAAAATGCATCTTGCCCTGCGGTGTTGTTATCATTGTGGATACCGGGTCGTCTGACATTGGAAGTATATTTGCCTTGATGTTATATGAACCGCATAGTTTTTGGATCGCAGATGTCAGAGTGCCGCCGGTTCGTAAAATATCCGAGCGCATTATATGGGTCGCGCGGTCAAAGTCGCCGATCATCATTGCTTCATTATACCCTGATGATTTCATTGCTTCATAGGTTCGGAATGTGTCCCCTGCAACTCCCCACCATTTTTCAGTGTCAATCCTGTCTGAGAACAGGTACAAAACAGTATCTATATCAGGAGTTATTAGGTTGCCGGACACCCAGATGTCCTCTGCAGTATTCACAACCACTGTGATGTCTTCGGGTGGGATGAGAGTACGAAGTCCGTTTAGCAATTTTGGTGTTCCGGTGCCGCCTGAGAGTATTATCATTTTTTTGGATTCCTTTTTTGTTTGGAATTAAATTTAATGATTCGAACAGAGCAATAATATCTGCGTTACCTGCTACGCTGTAAGCGTTGCAGGCACCAAACTGCAATAGCAGGTGAGTTTATCTGCATTTATTTGCGGTTGAAATTATATTAATTGATACCGTGCATAAAATTAAATTATTACTCAAGTTTGACAGTTTTAATAATATAAGTGTCCTTAGTTTGTTTGGTGTATCCAAACATACAAACAAAACTAAGGACATATGAAATCACTCCTAACAACAATATATCCTTTCCCATAGGAACAATTCGTACAGTGCAGAAATAATATCTGATATCCAAGACTGCTTATTTCAAACATATGATTTTGAACATACAAACATCAACCTTGATTGGACAAGTTTGGTTCTATACGGCGATAAATCAGTGCTTGGAAAATATGGGTACAATCGTTAACATAGACCTGACAAAAAACAAATAAAGGTTGGTGTTTGTGGACTCGCATATCCAATAAAAATCCCCACGGTCTAGATTTTTATGACGACTGGTTCTATATTGCAGAGGAAGATATACCGGATATGTTATGAGAAGTAGTGATTAAACTGACATTTCGCAATTATATATTTCTATAATTTCAAGGAGGTACAGATTGTACTTCAGCACGAATTAAGTTCGCCAATCACTATTCGCCGCTCTCCTCATGCATTCCGCTCAGTTCGGCTTCAAGTTCCTCAATGCTGGGCAGGCTGGATCTTAGGTTTTCCGGCAGGGCGTGCATGAGCTGGTATGTTGAAACGCCCATTGGCTTATTCATGTCACGAAGTGCATATTCTGCGACAATTCTATTTTGGGTCTTGCAAAGGAGAATGCCAACGCTTGGCTGATCATGCGATTCTTGCCTGAGCAGATCGTCCACTGCTGATAAGTAAAAATTCAATTTACCTGCACATTCAGGTACGAAATTACCAGCCTTTAGTTTAATAATCACATAGCAGCAAAGTTGAAGATGGTAAAAAAGTAGGTCGATATAAAAATCCTGATCCCCTACTTCAAGATGAGATTCACTTCCAACAAATGCAAATCCTACCCCAAGTTCCATCAGAAAATCACGTATATGGGTCAGTAATGATTGGTGAAGGTCACGCTCGGAAAATTCCTGCCCAAGAGTCAAAAAATCAAAATTATAGGGGTCTTTCAGAATCTCAAAAACCAACTTTGATTGTAGTGCAGGCAATGTTCGTTCAAGATTTGTAACAGAATTACCCTGACGATCTAACAAACCACTTTCGATCTGATGCACCAAAACATTGCGACTCCACTCATTCTGAATAGTCTGGCGGATATACCACTCACGTTTCACTAGATCTTTGAGCTTATCCATTATCACACAATTATGAAACCACGAAATTTGTGCAGCAACTTGCTGCACAAATGCTTCATCAGGATATGCAGCTGCAAAACCCCTCATGTACTTGAGATTACGACTCGAAAATCCCTTTATTTGTGGAAACTCACGGGATAGATCATGCGAGAGGCGTGCAATAACTTTCGCGCCCCATCCCTGTTCATCCTGTCGTTTGAGAATATCATTTCCAATATGCCAGTAAAGCAAAACAAGCTCACTGTTTACTGAAAGTGCTGCACGTGTCTGAGCCGAACGGATGCGTGTCCTAATATCAACAAGGAATTCTGCATAATCCTGATCTACTGTCGAATGTTTCTTCATAGTTTAATTATCCATTCATAGCACTCCAGTTTTTGAATGGTTCGGCTTTTTTGAGGTTTTTGCCGTCGGATGATGACATTTTCAGTTGTACTCAAATTAGGGGCAACTCAAGTTGTTGAATTTCTCTTTCTTTAATTTTGCCCCAATATTGCCTTGGAGTTGGACTATCTGTTAAAACCCTTACAATATCAACAACTGAAAAATGCCACTGTTTTTCATGCCATGTTCTCCTTATTTTTTTGCCATTAAAAACGACAAGTACATCCTTTGAATCCATCCAATATCCTCCCATTGAACTCTTCATTATTTCTTAAAACATAATTGTTTTTTTTGTATAAATATCAAAGCCAAGCGGGGTAAAAGTGTTTGTTTGCCTATAAAATAATTCACCACACGCGACATTTACTCGAGTGCCAGCCAGCGCTTTCCAAAATCCAGTTATTCCAATGAGAATACAACAAAATTTCAACCACAGAGCACGCAGAGAGCCGCAGAGTTGTAGATTGACATGAATGACCTTGAAGTAAATTATCTTGGCACGGGTTGGTTGAAGGAGGAAAATGGACTTGGAAGGTGGTGGACATTATCACAAACGATGATTGGTCGCTTTTTGTGGGTGGTGATAATTCAGGGAAGATATCTGGGGTGTATTATGAAAAGTAGGGGTACTTGATGTCTGATGAGGGTGGACGAGTTCCTTTATTAACATTTTAAATATTTGCAATATTTATGACTTTGTGTTAAGTCGGATTATGCCCTGACATTCTACATATTAGCAATTTTTGCACAAAACCATGAATATCGAAACTATATATTTTATATCGGATGCGATAATATTAACTTGTTCAAGTATTGGATATTGATACTAAATTGCTTAAGTATACATTGACGGACAAAATTAAAACGATTTGTGGGTAT
>JAMJFS010000054.1 GCA_023544565.1 Methanosarcinaceae archaeon | reverse complement strand
TAGATTTGAGAAAGTTAAGACAATTTTACTGTATTTTTGTTGAGGGGCGATGCTTGTCAAATTAGAAATGGAAGTTTTGAGGGGTAATTGGATATTCTCTGTATGGGTTATATAATTGATTCGCTTGCTAAATTTTCCCCTGATGAACACAAACCTAACATATTAACTTATATACTATGACACCTAACTATAGGTTAGTACCCAAATGATAATACTCCTTGGTTACTAACCCACTGTGTATATCTTCCCCCCTCCATAAGTAAACCCATGCTAAAGCATGGATTTACTTTATTAACCTTGGGCCCTCCCCCAAGGTAATATTACTAACTCAGACTTACATGTAAGCATAAAATCGAGGATGAAATATGGAACCAGCACAGATACTTGACATACTGGGCAACGAGAACAGGAGAAAGATCCTTCAACTCCTATCCAACCGCCCGTGTTATGTCAGTGAGATATCAGGACGACTCGGTGTTGGCCCAAAGGCAATTATCAGTCATCTGAATATGCTTGAAGAAAACGGAATAATAGAATGTAGCGTAGATGAGCAAAGACGTAAATATTTCAACATCGCAGACAACCTGCGAATTGAAGTCGCAGTATCCCCTCATTCCTATGCTGTATCCGTACATACCACTCCCGTAAACAGATACTATTTTAAACAAAATGAAAATAAAACGATCGAAATGCAAAAAGCACACTCTGCATCAATTCTTGCAGAATTGAGCCGTGAAATACAGAATACAAAAACCCAACAGGAAGAACTCGCACGCAAACAACAAGAATTGCAAGTCGAATATTCCGAACTGATGGACATCTGTATGGATGCCATAGATAAAGTTTCAGAAAATCCCCTTCAGGCAGAAATATTATATGCACTGCTAAAAAACGAACAGAGCATAGCATCATTATCATACTATTTTACAACACATCCAAGCATGATCAGTGCTCAAGTATTAACAATGGCTAAAAGAGGGCTCATTGAATATACTATAAGGGATAATCAACAATATTGGAAAATACTTAGATCTGAAAACGAAACCGGTGATGAACAATGAGTAAAGAAATTGTTGTACGGGTAGCCGAAGCATACCATCGGGATGCCGGAAGGGGCATTGCCAGACTTGACAAAGACCTGATGTTAAAGATCGGCGTTGCAAGCGGCGATATCATTGAGATCAAAAGTAAAGAAAATGCATACGGTATCGTCTGGCCCGGATACCCCGATGATACAGGGAAAGACACCATACGAATTGATGGTAACATCCGCAACAATGCCAAAGTTGGTCTGGATGACAAAGTGACGATCAAAAAGATCGATGCAAAAGAAGCGAAAAAAGTAACTCTGGCACCAACACAGCCAGTCAGACTGGTTGGTGGCACACGATACATATTACGAATACTTGAAGGACGACCGATAGACCGCGGCCAGAACATACGCGTTGAAACTGTCAACAACCCGCTATCGTTCATTGTCATGTCAACAGCCCCCTCAGGACCTGTTATTGTCACACGCAACACAGAGATAGTGCTAAAGGAAAAACCGGTTGGAGAAGGCCTGATTACCGAGCATCTCTCATACGAGGATATCGGTGGACTCAAACGTGAGATCGGACTTGTGCGCGAGATGATAGAACTGCCCCTGCGCCATCCCGAACTGTTCCAGAAACTTGGTGTCGAGCCGCCAAAAGGAGTTCTTCTCCACGGACCTCCCGGAACCGGAAAGACCATGATCGCAAAGGCAGTTGCATCCGAGACAGACACTAACTTCATATCTATTAGTGGTCCTGAGATCGTATCAAAATACTACGGTGAAAGTGAACAAAAACTGCGCGAGATGTTCGAAGAAGCTCAACGTGACGCACCATCCATAATATTTATAGATGAGATAGATTCGATCGCACCAAAACGCGGTGAAGTAAGCGGTGAAGTTGAGCGCAGGATTGTTGCACAATTACTCTCACTAATGGACGGATTGCAATCCAGAGGCGAGGTCGTTGTCATTGCTGCAACCAACCGCCCGGACTCGATCGATGAAGCCCTGCGGCGCGGCGGCAGGTTTGACAGGGAGATAGAGATAGGAATCCCCGACCGCAACGGAAGATTGCAAATATTGCATGTCCATACTCGTGGAATGCCGCTTGAAGATGACCTGGATCTTGAGGGACTTGCAGATATCACGCACGGATTTGTGGGTGCTGACCTCTCATCACTCTGCAAAGAAGCTGCAATGCATGCAATTCGTAGAATGTTGCCTGTGCTCAATATCGAAAATGATATTCCACAAGAGATCATGGACGAACTTAAGGTCACAAAAGAAGATTTCGATGAAGCGTTGAAGAACATTGAACCATCAGCCATGCGTGAAGTATTCGTAGAAGTAGCGCATGTAAAGTGGGAAGATATCGGTGGACTGGACGAGTCAAAACAGGAACTTATCGAGGCAGTCGAATGGCCCCTCAAATATCCGGAACTATTCAAAGTCATCAACACCAAACCCCCGCGCGGAATTATGCTATTCGGACCACCGGGTACTGGTAAGACAATGCTTGCAAAAGCCGTTGCAAGCGAGAGCGAAGCAAACTTTATCAGCATAAAGGGACCGGAAATGTTGAGCAAGTACGTGGGTGAATCAGAACGCGCGGTCCGTGAAATATTTCGCAAGGCAAAACAGGCTGCACCAACCGTGATATTCTTTGACGAGATCGATTCGATCGCACCACACCGTGGTACAAGTTCTGACTCGCATGTCACAGAGCGTGTTGTCAGCCAGATACTTACTGAACTGGACGGCATCGAAGAATTAAAGGACGTTGTGATCGTAGCTGCAACTAATAGACCTGATATGGTCGACCCCGCACTATTGCGTCCTGGCAGGTTTGACCGGTTGATCTACATCAGAGTGCCAGATAAGGAAAGTCGCGAAAAGATATTTGCAATCCATCTTGAGGGTAAATCGATTACGGAAGAGATTAAATTGTCCGAACTTGCAGATATGACCGACGGATATGTTGGTGCAGATATCGAGGCGATATGTCGTGAAGCTGCAATGCTTGCAATGCGTGAGATAATCAAACCCAATACAGATAAGCCGGAAATGTTGAAGATGGCAGAAAATATACAGCTGAACAAAGAACATTTCAAACGTGCAGTATCGCGCGTCAAACCCACAACATCGAGAAGTGCGTTAAACTTATATGAACAGAGCGCAGAGATGTTTGCAAAATATTCAGTTAGCGATTATGAATCGCAGCGAGAAAATGCAGATGAAAAAGGAAAAGATTCCACAACAGATTACATTAGCTAAATTCATCAAGAGGTGATATATTATGGCAGATAAAAGACGAAGGCGAAATTTGTTCGATGATATTTTCGGGGAAAACAACTTTGAAGATATCGAAAACGTTATCGACCATATATTCAATGAAATGGGGGTCAGCATGGATGATCTTTCAAACCAGCCTTTCGTGTATGGATTCTCTGTTAATCAACGCCCGGGTGAAGAGCCGGAAATTCATGAATTTGGAAACGTCCCCCTCGAACCAGGAGCCATAAAACCAAAAGGGCAGCAGATCAATATCGGCGAGAGAAAACCTCTATTAGACGTCTTTGAAACCGAGGATTGTGTACATGTTGTTGCCGAAATGCCAGGTATCGAGAAAGAAGACATACATTTGGATGCAACCGATTCAACAGTTGAACTTAAAGCAACACGTGGCGAACGGCAATACTCCGAATATATTGAACTGCCGGTCAAGGTTGACCCGGACAGTGCAAAGGCAACCTATCTCAACGGTGTACTTGAAGTCATCTTTGAGCGACTGGACCCTGTGAAAAAGACCTCGATCCAGATAAAGTAGATTAACTATGCGGGCCAGGTTTTCTGTTATTTATAAAGCTGGGCCATAAGCAGTTATCAATCTAATAGAGCAACAAGCTGCAATAATTGCCAAACTTTAAGAACGCGTCAAATCATTAGAGGAACAACTCAACAAAAACAGTCGTAACAGTAG
>JAMJFS010000053.1 GCA_023544565.1 Methanosarcinaceae archaeon | reverse complement strand
GCTGGCGTTAATAAGCATCACTTTGTCTTTGTGCTGTGGCTGTTTATTCTTGTTCAGCACCCAGAGGTATGTGTAAATACCAGTGTTGAAAAACTCATCAGTCGGTAACTGGATCACAGCTTCCACAATGTCTATATCAAGCATCCATTTGCAGATATTACTTTCATTCGATCCTGCATCCCCGCTGAACAGGGTGGAGCCGTTGTGTACCACTACACCCATACCCATTGCATTTAGCTTGGAAATCAGGTGCTGCATGAACAATAGCTGGCAAAAACTTAAACCGTCCTGTTTTGTCGTTTCTAATATCTTTTTTATATCCCTTCCAGCTCACGCCATAAGGCGGATTGGCAACGACCACATCAAATTCTTCATTGTAAAACTTGTCTTCCACCAGAGTATTACCATGTTCTATTTTTGAATCAGGTCTAAAACGACTTTCAATTTTAGCAAGCGCGTATAGTGAATCATTCCAGTCCTGGCCGTAAGTCTGGGTGAGACGTTTGTATTTTTCATTAATACGGTCTTCAACCCCCAAACAGTATATTTCCATCACCACAAGTGCAGTCGTAGATTTTAAGCAGTTTGTCGGATTCTTCAATTTTGGATGCAATAATCTCGGCAATAAGCGCAATCACATCATCAGGAGTATATTGTTCTCCTGCGGTTTCCGCTGAAATATCTGCCCATTTGCGCTTGATATGCTCTTCCAGTGTAGTGATTTCGGAATTGTTAAACGGTTTAAGGTCGATTTCTGCCCACAGTTTGGTATAGCCCATAAGCACTTTTTTTGCTCTGAGCTTGTTAATAACTCCTTTAATATCAAGGAATTTCTCACCTTCAGTAACATCTATCCCAAGCAAATCTTTTGTTTCACCATCAAAGCCACTTAAATAAGCATCAAAATCAATATCAAACGACTTATCATTTTTACATATATCAGTTAAGATTTTGTCCTGCTCAAAAATATATAGGTTATAGCCTTGCCCTTGATCTTTGATCATGTCATAAAGATCGTGTTTATCGATATTGGCAAATGCTTCATCACCAATTTCAGTTTTTAAGCCATCAAACATTCTAACAAGACGGCTTTCAATCATAGCAAGAGCAAAAAATGGCATCATATATGACGGCCATTCGGATTCTTTGATACCACTACCACGCAACAAGTCGGCGGTTGCCCATATCTTTGATTCATATTGAAGTATATTCATTTAGTTTAGTTTCTCTTTTCATTTTAATTTTGGAACAATTCAGGTTGAGTTAAACACAACGGTCTTTATAATTTTATTATTAATATTATATTCTGTTACTTCAATTTTTGATTATATAACCCTTCCGCAGTTAATTTTTTGAAAAGAAAGCATAAATCACATAACCCCCGTATAACACCAAAAACATCTAACCATCACCAATGCCCCACACAACCACCCCCACCCCAGAAATCCTCGCCCCCGCCGGCGACCATGAATCCCTCCTCGCCGCCCTGAAGGGCGGCGCAGATGCCGTCTACCTCGGAATACGTGACTTCAATGCAAGATGGGGGGCAACGAACTTCGAACTCGAAGAACTCGAAGACGCCATCGACTTAGCCCACTCGCACGACACAAAAGTCTTTCTCGCACTCAACATACCCATCAAACAGGACGAGATACAGGACGCTCTTGACATAATAGACAGCGCCTACTCATTCGGGATCGATGCAATAATAATGGAAGACCCCGGGCTTTTGCGGATAATCAGGGAAACATACCCTGACCTCAAACTCCATGCAAGCACCCAGATGACAATACACAATACAGCCGGCGCACAATTTGTAGAAGACATCGGGGCCGATCGGGTCATACTCTCAAGGGAACTCGATACCACAGAACTGAAGAACATAATAGATAACACCGGCATTGAAGCAGAAGTATTCGTACACGGTGCCCTTTGTTACGCATACTCAGGGCGATGCCTCTTCAGCAGTTTCATCAGTGGCAGGAGCGCAAACCGTGGAGCATGTGCCCAGCCCTGCAGACTGCGATACAGGTTCATAGTCGATGGACTCGATGTAGACAACTCAAAGATCGGGATAGGCGAATATCCGATCAGTAATGCCGAACTCTGCACACTCCCGGAAATTGACAAGATCGTCAACACAGGTGTAGTAAGCCTCAAGATCGAAGGCAGGATGAAAAGAGGTGAATACGTAACAAAAAGCGCAAGCGCCTACAAGTCAGCAGTCGAGAAACTAAAAAGCAATGGATATCTCGACAAAGACGAGATCGAAACCGATCAAAAAGAACTCACAAAACTGTTCTACCGTGGATTCACAAAAGGTTTCATGCTCGGAGAGAGCGATGTCACCCATCCAAAATACAGTTCGAACTACGGCTTATTCCTTGGCAAAGTTTCAGACATCGCAGATTTCAGGTACACCACCAGTCTCAAAGTAAAACTGCGCGAAGATTTCAATGCAAAAGACGGCATCGGCATACAGACCCGAACAAGGATGCTTGGCTCCGCTGTCAACGTCCTGAAAATTGGTGAAGAGCGGGTCGAAAGTGCAAAAGCCGGCGACAACGTAATACTTGAGATCAGTTCAAAGACTGGCAAATCCGTAGACATCGGTGATGAACTATATATTACAACGGACCGCCATCTATTGAACAGGTTGCAGGAAACCCTTCTCAAAACATCCCCTGTGAACATTAAAGTCACGGCAAAAAAAGATGAGAAACTCAAGATCGAGATGAAGAGAGAAGCGGCAGCAGGGGAAAAAGGTGAACCCCAGGGCGTAGTATTTGAAGACGACTACATCGTCCAGCAATCCTTCAAAGCCCCAACCACCGAAGAAAAGATCAAAACGATAATTGAAAAACTGGGTGACACCCCCTACTCTGCCGGATCTGTCGATATTGTAGCAGATGAGGACATCTTCATCCCTATAGGTGTACTAACAAATGCAAGGCGACAAGCCGCAGACCTGTTGATTCAAAAAACCATTAAGGGACATAAGCGAGAACGCAAGAACCCGCATCTTCCAGACCTCAACAACCTGTGCAGTGGCAAAGAAGGGGAAAAAGAGGCTGGAGAAGTAGAAGTAGAAAACATAATTGATGATACAACCTCCCCGCTTCTGAGCGTTGAAGTCAAAGACACCGATTCCATGTTCTATGCAGCAGAAGCCGGTGCCGATATTGTCTATGTTCCAATAGAACAGTTCAGCGAATTGAAAGACCCAACGAACGAAAAAAAAATAAATGACCTCGATGCCAAAAAGAAAAATGGCATCGAGTTCGTATTCATAATTCCTGAAATCACACACGACAGCGAACTGACAGCACTCACACCCCTTATCGAAGAAATAAAAACGGCAGGATTCGGCATATCATGTTCCAATCTCGGTGCCGTACAGCTCGCAAAGACATCCAACATCCCCTTTGTCGCTCAAAAAGAGCTCAACACCTTCAACGCATTCACATCCTGTGTATTTTTCAATGCAGGAGCGCACAGAGTGACGCTTTCGAGCGAATTGAACCTTGATGAGATCTGGCATATCTGCGAGAATCTGGAACCATCCAACAAGGAACAGCAGATCGAGATCGTTGCACATGGTCGCGAACTTCTACTTGTGACAGAGAACGATCTTTTAAAACCGCTTCTTGACAAAAAACTTGCACAAAGCGACAGCGATGTACTACTCGTTGACAAGAAAGAACGTAAATTCCCTGTCAAAAGATGGGGAACACGCACCCTCATCTACAACTTCGAAGTGCTCAACATGCTCGATGATATTGATAAACTAAAAGGATCCGGTGCGAACGTGCTCCGACTTGACCTCAGGTTGAACACAAAAAAAGAGGTCAAAGAGATCACAAAAGCATACAGGGATGCACTTATGGAAAAGGATGGCAGGATACGAGGGCAACAGGATGTTTACACAAAGGGGCAGTACTTCAGAGGAGTATGATTGAAAAACCGTATGTTTTTAGCGAATTTTGACGCCGGGGTAAACCGCCGAAGGCGGCGTATCCCGCAATCA
>JAMJFS010000052.1 GCA_023544565.1 Methanosarcinaceae archaeon | reverse complement strand
TGCCGGCATTTACAGGTTCATTGTTAATACCGCCCCAGCTCAGATCGATCCTGCCAGCTGCTACTTCGGCATAATAATGGAGCGGCGAGATGTTTGCCAGTTTGGTAGCCAGTTCAAATGGATTGGATTGGCCTGTGATGATGGCAGCAATTGCAATAATAATTGCACCTGATACAATACAGACGGAAAGCCATATTACAACATTGTAAACCAGTGAATCTGCTGTTTCATTGGCTATGACGGACAAAAGAATTGCAATTCCTGCAAAGATGAGTACATAGAAGAAAGTGACAATCGCAAACACTACAATCCTTATAAGCTCCATCTCACCCACCTGTACGCCAGATACGATAAGTATCGTGCCAAGGGGAACCATCACTGAAAATAAAATGACAAGTGCAAGAATGGTCGTTATTCCCAGCAGCTTGCCCGTAATTATATTATCCCTGAATACCGGATGGGTTAACAGTACATTTAATGACCCGGACTTTCTTTCTCGAACAACAGCATCAAATCCCAGTGCAATGCCGATCAGCGGGGCAAACCAGCCAACCTGTTTAGTAATGTTACTGAAACTGTTCAACAATATGGATTCAACTCCAGTATACTGTCCAAGAAGTACGCTGCGATATGAAAAGGTAAAAACAATCAGAGTATAGGTGGCAGCCAGCATCAGAAACAGAGGGCTTGCGATAATGTCAGCAAACTCCTTTTGTGCAATGACAAATACGTTTCTGACTCCTGTTTTCTTATTGTTTCTCTGTTCGTTCATCATTTTCTCCCTCAAACAGCAATTATGTCCTGCCTTAAAAATACCGCAAACGACATGATAAGTGGAATTATTGGCGTAACAGCCAAAACCACAATATTTGTCGAGTATTCGTCCAGCCACTGGCTCAGTGTATAACGAGTATCAAATATACCGTAAACAATATGGGTCCCGCCTTTTGAGAATCCACCAGTACTGAGACCAGGATGACCTATTGCAGGCTCAGAATAATGATGAACCGGCGATAATTTCTGAAGATGTGCATTCAGGTCTAACACTTCTTCATTGTTGTCCAAATTAAGAGGAGATTGACCCGTGGCAACAATAGCAATTATCATAATGATAGCTCCATATACTACGCATAAAATCAGCCAGGTGGAGATACCAAAGATCAATGAACTGACCGCGTTTTTCGCAATGATTGACGTAAAAATACCAAGTCCTAAAAAAATTGATAAATAGAGATAAGTGAGGACTGCGAATATCAATACCCTATTCAATTCGATCCAGCTTACCTGAACACCTGAAATAATTAGCATGGTTCCGACTGAGGACGCTACAGCTACACAAACCACAAGTGCCAGCGTTATCATTGCACCCAGGATCTTTCCTGTGATGATATTATCCCTGTACACAGGGTGTGTTAAAAGGATATTCAAAGATGCCGATTTTCGCTCTTTGACTATAGTGTCAAAACCAAGTGCAATACCAAGTAATGGTAAGAATACGGCAATAATTTGTGCAACATCGAGAAACCCTAATTCAAATATATTGCGACCATTTATGACAGCACGATAGCTGAACGAAAATACAATGAGCGTAAAGATCGAAACCAGTGAAATAAACCGCGGACTCCAAAGGTTGTCTGCAAATTCTTTCTGTGCGATCACAAAGACATTGCTTACATCTTGTTTCAATTATATTCACCACTTATTAGACTATTTTCTTTTCGATTTTAATTGAAAGCAAAGTATTGTGGATATTAATCCGACAAGTGCTGCCGTCGCAGTAAATCCAGGCACTCCTGTGCCATCTGCATCGGGCACAGATGCTGTTGTTGTACCTGTACTGGTGGGGTCTTGCCGCTCATCGATGTGATCTTTGACTGTGATTATCCGGTTTGCAGCGCTGTACCCATCTTTAACAGCTCTTAACTGGACTTCGCCCTTTTCATTAAATCGATGCGTAATTACTCCCTTTTCATTTGTCGTCCCGATTAGCTCTCCGCCTGCCATGATGGTTGCATTATCGACCCCGCCTGATGCTGACTTGATTGAAATATTGACATTAGTTCCAACCAGCATGTGACCGTCTATTTCCATGCGCATGGGACGGTCATACTCTGGCAGTTCCATGAGATAATCTTGATATTCATAATCAGGATAACCATCAGGTTTGGATGTTTTTGGTTTAAATGTCCTGGCAATAAGATAACGCCCGGTTGGACTCCAACTTACTTTGTCAATATACGGGCCTGGAAGGGGGATTTGCCGTATTTGTTTTGTAGATGCGTTAATGATCGCAAGAGCATTACTCTGATTTTCATTTACAATTAGAAGTAATTCATCCTTATTAGAGCCCTCTTTGTTCATTAAGTAGTCAGCAACGCTTTCAAAGCTTGTCAGCTTATTTGATTTACCACTTATTGCGTCTATGACATATTTATAATAAATAGGGTTGTCAGCTCTGCCAGTGCTTTTTATTTCAGTTATGATGAGTCTACTGCTGTCCAGGCTCCAAAATGCATTTCGATCAATTATAATGTTATCATCCGTTGAAAAAAGATTCTTAACTTTTCTGGTATCAACATCCAGAACATAAAGGCCGCCATTACCTTCAAAACCGATTTTTCTGCCGTCTGGCGACCAAACCAAATCATTAGAATTAAAAGGCGCTGTTCTATATTTACTTATTGGCAGCTCATCAGAAACGTTTTTTGTTAAATTGAATAGAAATACCGTGGGTTTATACTGTTCATCAAGGCCGAGGTATAACAGACTATCTTCTTTTGGTGACCATTCTAATATAGGTCCTTGCTTAATCGGTAAACTTTTCTTTGCAATTAAATTCAAATTTTTTGCATCGATAACAAAAAGACTGTGCGAACCACCACCAAACCTGGCATTCCCACCTGATCTCTCTGTATACAAAAATACATTGCCAGTATGACTCCAGGTTGGGTTTTGTATCCATTTATGTTCACCCCTCTGTAGTGTATACGAAGTATCTTCAACCCATGATATCCGTCTAATATCAGAACCATCTCCATTTACCATGTACAATGCAAGCACCTTTCCCAGTGTTGCACTACTATCGCCTTTGCCCTTTGTGTTTACACCTATAAGTGCAACAACCAACATACGAGTTCCATCAGGACTCCAGAAAAAATACAAGTGGGGGCTGCCAAGTATGTCCAGACGACTTTCATCTACAAGACTTAACGCGTCTTTACCGACCGTTTGATTAAGGTCGGTTATCAATGAGAAGTCCATCAGTTCAGTATGGTTATTGTCTGCATATACTGGCTCTGTGGCGATGATAAACAATCCTAATGCCAGCATTATTGCTATGAACTTACTTTTTCTGTGCATTTTTACTTCCACATGTTAAATCTATAAAAAAAAAGAAAAGGGGGAAAATGAAATAAACTTTTCCCACAATTCCCATTATACTTTAAGCCATTATACTTTAAGGTAACCCTGAGTTTCTTCCTGCAAGAAACTTGTAATTTTCATTTAAAGTTCCAGTAATGCTTATGCGTGGACTTGGGTTATTTAACACGTATCCAATATGATCACTGTCGTACAGACTCACATGTGCTTCAAGTTGGCTCTCGGTTTTATATAAATATAGGTGCCCTTGATGGTCAGTCGCAAAATGATTATCTAAATCTACGTAAACTTCATCGTTATCATTTGCTGCAAACTTCCACCAATCACCTGGTGGGCCTCTTGTGTAAGTCCCAAAAATGTCAAAATCATTATCTGGAACACCGATGGATGTGGCACTGGAATATGAACTTCCACCGTTTGAATCAGCCATCGCCATTCCCACAGTAACCAGCAAAAAAGCCAGTACTGAAATTGCAAGTTTATTTACTATTCCTTTCATTTGCTTTTCCTCCATATTTTATTTATTTTTCCCGGAGGCAAAACCAGTAAGCTTTAAATAAATTTAAAGCCTAAACTAACTTTACCTTCGGGTGATGTTGGGGTTCAACCATCCCTGGAAGGTTCAGTTGAACCCCGCATGATTTATGTGAAGCGTTGAAACTATATATAATTTCTATGAAAACTGCCAAACTGATTTTGGGTCAGTAAAATAAATCAGCAGAGATGTTTG
>JAMJFS010000051.1 GCA_023544565.1 Methanosarcinaceae archaeon | reverse complement strand
CAGAGGCTTATTCCGTATTATCAGACCCAAGCAAGCGGAAACAATATGATATAGACAATGAACCCAGAAATGTTATGCTCAGAAGTAAACAAGAAAAGAGATGGCAAATAATAAGAGAGCAAAAACAAAGAAATGCCAGAACAAACCATATTCTATGGGATTTCAATCTATATAAGGAACAAGAACACATTAAAGATAAACAAAGAGAGAATGAATCTATGAATATTATGTATGCTTAACAGCATTTACAGGATGCAACGCCGCATCGAAATCCAATCCATGATGTCAAATAATTGGATGAATGGGCAAAAACAATACAATCATATACAAAAACAATGTGCGGAATTACAGGTTTTTTCAATACACAGAATGCAGCAGAACACACTTACCGAGCCCTTACTATCCTTAAAAATCGCGGCATGGACGGTGCCGGTGCCTGCGGTATCGATTGGGTAGAATATTCGGATGATATTTATTCACTTGCAATTCCAAAAGACATCAACATACTCGGCCACACCCTGCATTCCATGGTCAGTTTTGTCCCGCAGCCGATCATACATAGGGGGCGAATGGTTGCAAATTGCGAGATATACAACTGGAAGGAATTGAGTAGTAAATATAACATCGATGCAAAAAATGACTCAGACCTTCTTATACAACTTATCGAGAAACAGATTGAAAAACGGACTGATAAACAGATCGCTGATAAAAATAAATTTAAAATTGACACACCATCAGATATCAGCCAGATAATAGATAACGCCTTTCGAGAGTTCATCGGCGTCTATTCATTCGCATATTGGTTCGATGATAAAGTGTATCTTGCTCGCGATATACTCGGCTTGAAACCCATGTGGTACAGCACAAATTCCGGTTTAGCGTTCGCATCTGAGAAAAAAGCCCTTGATGCTGTTAACTACCTCAACATCAAAGAACTGAACCCGCGCGAGATTCTGTGTTATGACATTAAGGATGATAATATCACAAAATACAACCGAGAGTTCTTTTCGACCACACCGGAACATGAGGGAACGGTTGAATCCATTCGCGCGGATGTCGGAAAACTCCTGAATGACGCTATATCGATCCGCATTCCTGACGAACCATTTGGCATTCTGTTCTCCGGCGGTGTTGATTCAACGATCATCGCTTACCTTTGTAAACTGATCGGAAAACAGCCGGGTGTGGATTTAGACTTAGACTTAGATTTCACTTGTTATACAGTTGGACTGAAGGGTGAAGTGAAGTCACCGGATGTCAGGTATGCGAAAAAGGTGGCTGATGAGTTGGGACTTCCACTCATTGTGAGCGAGATAGATATTGATGAAGTTGAGGAATATCTTAAGGCCGTGGTGCCGCTTATCGAGGACACCAATGTTCCCAAGGTCGGTGTGGGGTTAACGATGTATGCTGCCTGCAAAGCAGCAGCAGAAAATGGTATCAGAGTCATGTTCTCCGGGTCGGGTGCTGATGAGTTATTTGCAGGATATGATCGGCATAGGCGCTCGACCGATATTAACAGAGATTGTTATGCAGATATTTTGAAAATATACGAGAAGAACACGTATCGGGATGATGTTGTTTCCATGAACAACAGTATCGAACTTCGTGTGCCGTATCTTGACAAAAGGCTGGTGGAATACGGTCTCAAGATCCCGCCGCAGTACAAGTTTAAAATTAAGAATGAGAATGAAGTTGAAAGTGAACATGAGCATAACCAGAATAAACTCATCCTGCGCATGGTTGGCGAGCATGCCGGCATTTCCCGCGAGTTCACACAACGCAGGAAACAGGCAGCGCAGTATGGCAGCAGGTTTGATAAGGCAATCACAAAACTGGCAAAGAAGGCTGGCTGCGGTTCAAAGACAGAATACCTGAAACGATTCTACTCGCAGCCAAATTTGAAACTCGGTGTCCTGTTCAGTTCGGGAAAGGACAGTAATTACGCTTTGCAGATCATGCAGGAGCAGAACTATTCCATTGAGTGCCTGATTACTATTAAGAGTGAGAACCCGGATTCCTATATGTTCCATACCCCGAACATCAATCTCGCTCGCATGCAGGCTGAAGCCATGGGCTTCCCTCTTATTGAGCAGGTTACCAAAGGGGAGAAAGAAGTCGAACTTCTGGATATGAAGAACGCAATTTTACAGGCTAAAAAGGAATTTGGCATTGAAGGCGTGGTCACAGGAGCCCTTTATTCCAATTACCAGAGGGAACGAATTGAGCGGGTATGTGATGAGATCGGTTTGAAAGTATTCTCACCGCTGTGGCATATTGATCAGGAAACTGAGATGAGGGAGTTGTTGAAGTTAGGATATGAGTTTATTTTCAGCAGCATTGCGGCGTATGGTCTTGATAAAACTTGGGTTGGGCGCAGGATTACGAATAATGATATCGATAAACTTGTGCGACTTAACGAGAAGATAGGAGTGAATATCGCAGGCGAGGGTGGGGAGTTTGAGAGTTTTGTGCTTAATGCTCCGATGTATAAGAAAAGGATCGAGATCAGGGGGTATGATGTTGTGGAGTTGGATGAGTACACGGCGAAGGTTGTTATTACGGATGCAGGGTTGGTGGATAAAGAGATTGTACTTGTTTAGGTAGTTTTGATGCCGAAGCAATCCGCCGCATGCGGCGCGTTCCATAACTACTAACCGCTCACATTCTCAAAATACGCACTTACTACGTAGGATAATCCGTGCAAACAAAGATACGCTGAAATCTATTGAAACTTCAATGTGTCTGCAGGGCAGTGGTATAGAACAGCGCCACGCTACGCGCGTGTGGTAGCACCGTTTTTATCTGGAGCAAAAGTCCCATTTTTTGCCAGATTTTCATGCGTTATGTAGTTGCCTTTTTCGTAATCTACTGTCAGAATCTACTTATACTCCACAATTGTTGGATTACCAATGACAATGACACAGCAATACAATGAACATTGCACACACTGTGGCATGTGCATCGAGGTCTGTCCCATGTACAGCGAGATCGATCTTATCGATGAGTTATGCAGTTATCTGGACGGCAATTGCGAGCAAGTCACAAGCGAAGATATATTCAGGTGCCTGACCTGTGGTTTGTGCGTACAGGCATGCCCTGAGGATTTGAGTCTCAAAAAACTCATAACAACTGCACGAGCGAATTGGGTCAAAACACATAGTATGAGGGAAGAGCACACAATTGTAGACCCCTGTTCCGGCAACAACCTGTTTGTTGCAATGTCCAAGATCAGCGAGCATGCGGTATTTCCCGAGGATAAAGATGAAGGGGCGGTTGTTTATTATCCGGGCTGTTCCGCCGGTTACATAAACACTAACATTGCCGCTGCTACGATCAATATATTGGACCGTGTCGGTGTGGACTACACTGTGCTTAGCGGCGTATCACACTGCTGCGGCGCGGTTTCTGCGGGAAGCGGAAACAAAGGGTTGATGGAGGAGATGGGGCGGAAGAATGTCGCTGAGGTCAAGAGAAGAGGTGTAAAGACGCTTATCACATCATGTCCGGGATGTTATCGCGCATTTGCAGACATGTATCCAGGGGTTTTAGGAGAATTGGGTTTTGAGGTTTTGCAGATGTCACAGTACCTCAAACGATTGATAGACGAAAAAAGAATCGTGCCACAACAGGCGTTAGAACACAGTGTGTTCTATCAGGACCCGTGCCATCTTACGCGGAGTGTTGGTATCTATGAGGAGCCAAGGGATGTTATTTCGAGTATGCCTGGCACACGTCTTGTTAACGATAGTCTGAGTCACGAGGGTTCAAAATGCTGCGGTTTTGGCGGTAGTGTGAGGGCAATGTTTCCTTCCGAGTCCGTTAAACTTGCTTCTTTGCAGATCGAAACTGCAAAGGATATGGAGTGTGATGTTATCGTTACTAATTGTCCCGGGTGTATGCAGAATCTTGTGGAAGCCGGCATGAATTATGGTGATGATGACGATGATGATTCAATAATGGTGTATGACTTAACGGAATACGTATCAATGTCACTTGGTTTTGCTGTTGTGCGCAATGATATTGATATGATCGATTCTGTGAATAAGGCGTATTGCAATGTTATAACCGGATATTGTAAACCTGAAATTTAGATTTGGTTTTAAAGGATACGCGAATGATGATAGTGAAGTAAAAAAGGTTAGCACTGATTATAGTTAAATATTATTTGTTACTATTCAGCCACCCTATAAACAGTTTACTTTTTAGAAGGCACATAAA
This sequence comes from Methanosarcinaceae archaeon, assembly GCA_023544565.1. Lineage (GTDB taxonomy): Archaea > Halobacteriota > Methanosarcinia > Methanosarcinales > Methanosarcinaceae > Methanovorans. The sequence continues at coordinate 16 of JAMJFS010000051.1, read as the reverse complement.
CCGAATAATCAATATA
>JAMJFS010000050.1 GCA_023544565.1 Methanosarcinaceae archaeon | reverse complement strand
CCTCCGGGGAACATAAATCCAATATGGAGGAAAATAAATGAAAGGAATAGTAAAAAAGCTTGGAATCTCAGTGCTGGCTTTGCTGCTGATTACTGTGGGAACGGCGATGGGATCTGGAGGGAACACATGGAGTGGAGCACAATCAATTAATGTTCCTGACGGCTGGTCTGATCTTTATGGCCGCTATACAAGAGATGTCGGCAGCGGATCAGGTGATTGGTTCAGATTCGCTGCAAACGACAACGATGGCGTATACGTAGATATCCAAGCATCTTTTGTCAATAACTATAATGGAGAGCTGCTTTTGTATAAAGCCATTGGGGTCGAAGTAGCACATCTAAGTTCAAGTTCAAATGACCATTATGGAATTGTGAATAGTTAGTGAATAGTTACCCTGATCCGCGAATTGACGTCCTGGGGAATGTAGGCGCAACCTATGTTTTTGAAGCGGGAAGAAATTATTCACCTTGAAGCACTGAAAAAGTTAACCTGTAGAGTAAAACAAAAATGAAGCACAAATGGAAAGGGGAAAAAATTATTTTCCCCTTTTATATTTTAATTGGAGATAAAAATGCATTCCAAAAATAATTATTTGATCATATTATTGACATCAGTTTTAATCATTATTGCTTCCGATCCGGTCTATGCAGTCAATGAACAGGATAAATTCGCTGATATTTCACTGATAACAACTTTTGACCAGACGATAAGTAAAGACGCTTTAAGCCTTGTAGATAAAAATCGTCTGGACATAGGTGCCGGCCCTGACCTGCTGTGTTTTTCCTGGAGTCCTGACGGATCCCGTGTATTAACTATGGCAAAGATAAATGTATATACAAAAGGAGAGACCCCAAGCGGCAAAACAATGGGAACTATCAATGCGTTATACATTGCAAATGGGGATGGCTCAGATATAAAACGGATAACATGGGCTGAAAATACTCAATATACACGCCAGCAAGGAGAGCACAAATGGATAGAAAGTCCAACCTGGAGTTCCATGGGTGAAGCATTTTTTTATGCTCTGAAATCAGGCGGAAATAGTCAGTTCATAGGCGGTTCGCATGAAATTATTGTGGTTGATGCAAATAATCTGGATTCGATTGCATCGAAAGACTTAACGGACAAGGAAGGCCCTATCTATGAATGGGCTCCCCATGGAGATAGTGTATTGTACCTTGGTCCAAATGAACAGTATGAACCTACGGTATTTCTTATGGCTTCATCAACCGGGGTTAGCGAAGAACTGCCGTTAAGCAGATATAAAAAGTACTTTAATAATGAAGATTTAATCTGGTCCCCTGACGGCAGAAAAATCGGGTTTGAAGAAAATGGCAAAATATTTATTCTGGATGTGGAAACCAGGGAAGTTAAAACAATTTTTTCTACAGATGGTCTCAAGTTGCCTGATAAAAATGCACTTATTATTGATAAAATTACATTCTGGAGCCCGGACAGCAGCACAATAACTGTTAGTATTGTAAGTGAAATTATTGGCAAAATTGAAGACAACAACCTGGACATTTATGTTATTGATGTCAAAAGTGGCAGGTCACATAAACTACTGTCACTTGAAGGCTGGTCAAGCACTCATATGGGGTGGTTTCATAGCAGTGATCGGATCCTGTATAAAAGTGTTTCAAAAACAGGTACAGACAGTATAGACTATTCGCTCCATTCAGTATCTATCGAAAATGGAGATGAAAATCTTTTATTTACAAGCCCCGATGATTTTCATGCAGTTTTCAGTCCATCCGGCCAATATATTGCGGTAAAAGCGGTTGTTAATGGTAAACCGGCTTTGGTATTAATGAACAACGACGGTTCAAATAAAATCCAGTGGTTCTTAAAAGAAACTGCTAATATTGTCTGGCATGAAAACAAAGATGAATTAATGCTTGAAATTGTGAATGAAAATCAAAGTACTTCTCTTGTTACCATCAATGCATTAACAAAAGAAATTGGGCAGATACCATTCCCAGACAAAAATATTGAGAAATTCAGCTGGAGTCCGGATGGCCGTAATCTTATAATAGTCCCGGCCGAAGATTATTTTCTGGAAAATAAAGCCCCGGCCAGCACAATTGTACCCACATCCGGACCTACTGCTGAAGTTTCCGGCTTACCCGGATTTAATTTGAGCATAACACTTGCAGGATTACTATCTGCATTGTTATGCCTGCGTTTGAAGTCGAGGGATTAAACTTAACTGGCGGGTGAAATAATTGAAACACGATGTTAGAAATGTCCTGGTGATCGCACAGAAAGAATTTGCAGACAACCTCTGGAGCCCCAGGTTTATTTCACTGATGCTGATCTTCACGCTCATAATATTTTCGTTCAGCTATCGTCAAGCATTAAGTGGCCGTAACATATTTGAGATGGGTTTTCTTGATGTGGCACAAATTATTACGGTTTTTCTACCTCTTTTGGGTATTGCCCTCGGATTCGACTCTGTGGTCAAGGAACGCAAATCTGCGTCTTTGAATATCCTTCTGACACACCCGGTGTACAGGGACAATATCATCACAGGAAAGATTCTTGGTGCAATGATAACGCTGTTAGTTGTGGTCTGTGTGGCTGTGGCAGCTTCAGTTGGAACTATGCTGATCATCACAGGCGTCCAGGCAGGCTGGACTGAATTAAGCAGGGTATTGATTTTCACTGTTCTTTCCTATCTTTACCTGTCGATTTTTTTAGCGCTCGGAGTATTAACTTCAATAATCTCAAAAAGTGCCGTAAGTTCTTTGATGACCGGTATCTGTATCTGGCTGGTTTTATGTGTTGTGTACGGGGCCATCGTTCTGGTTATTGCGTCCATAGTTACTGACCAGGTAATTTTTGAAATCGAAAACAATGATAAAGCATTGGATCTCAACGCACAACTTCAAAAATTATCTGTGTCCCATCATTATTCGGAGCCTGTTGTAGCTCATGGTGTTACATGGGGTGGAACCGGAAGAGGCGGGACCCACACAGTTTCCGGAATATTTGATACCCGTTATACTCTAAATCAGTGGACGGATGAATACTGGACAAATATTGTAGTTCTGGTAACTGCACCGGTGATTCTGCTTATCATCTCATTTATGGCTTTCATGAGGCAGGATATATCCGGGTGAGTTGATTTTTATGAGAAAAAGTAAAAAAAATAGTATTAGCAATGTTTTTGTCATTGCACAAAAAGAATTTGCCGACATTATCACCAATCCATTATTTCTTATGCTGATTGCGACTTACACACTGATCATATTATCGTTCTCATACAAGGGTGTAATTTTTGGTGAGGATATGGGAGAACAGAATATATTGATGTTCAGTTTCAGGAGTATTACAAGACAGGTTGGGTGGTTAGGCCCGCTGATTGGCATTGTACTGGGCTTTGATGCGGTTATCAGGGAAAGAAAGTCAGGGTCGTTAAATGTACTGTTAACCCATCCGGTGTTCAGGGACAATATCATTACAGGAAAATTACTGGGAATAACAGGCACACTCTTCCTTGTTATTATGTTCTCGGTTACGGTTTCGCTTGGAGCGATACTTATCGCCTCCGGAGTACAGGTCAGTGAGATGGAGCTGATTCGGATTGCAACATTTGCCATATCTATATTTTTCTATGTTCTTATCTTTTCAGGGATTGCAGTTCTTGTATCAATTATAGCAAATGATGCTGCCGATTCACTGATATACAATGTCATTATCTGGCTTGCCACCTGCATTGTATCCGGTGCGATCATTATTGCATTTGCCGCCATCATCACAGGTCAATCCAGTCCGTATGAACTGGCTTCCGAACTGATAAAACTCTCTCCTCTTCATTATTACAGTGAAGCAGCCGCAGGCAGGATCGATCTGAGCTGGGGCGGTATTAACAATGAACCTGTAAATGCCGGCATCTTCGACACCCGTTTCACTCTCACTCAGTGGTTCAGCGAGTTCTGGACCGAAATTACAGTGCTGATTGTCACCCCGATCACGCTTTTGATCATTTCTTTCATTGCATTTATGAGGAAAGATATAACATTGTAGAGAAAGAACACACCATAAAAATTAAATTTTAAACGACACACTCCAAAATGAATGATTTTCCAGCAACATCAGGCGGTATTAAAAATATGATACGTTTCTTTCTGTTGTCACACTTAAATTATATCAATTGTTTCAACCTAATTTTCTATGAGCCGGAAGGTGATGAAACGGTGGATAACTTAAAGCGCATCTCTATGCCTCATTCAAATCTAAATACCACAGACATCCAGACCGTTCAGCGATTTAGACATAAAATATTTATACAGTATAATCCATATCTGAAGGAATAACATGATTCATAAAATAAATTTCAGGGGGTTGGGAGCTGCTCTTATACTCACCACTCTGCTGCTGATTTCTCCCGCATCAGCCGCAGACTGGTCATCCATCACCGTACTGAACAGCATCACAGG
>JAMJFS010000004.1:20816-80778 GCA_023544565.1 Methanosarcinaceae archaeon | reverse complement strand
CTACTGTTACGACTGTTTTTGTTGAGTTGTTCCTCTAATGATTTGACGCGTTCTTCAAGTTTGGCAATTATTGTAGCTTGTTGCTCTATTAGATTGATAACTGCTTATGGCCCAGCTTTATAAACTGCAAGAATCTCTTCACGTTCCATATTAATCCCCTCAGATAAATGGATAAAATTTGGTTGCTTTTTGAATATTAATTTTATATGATATCAAATTATATTGATTATTCGGTTTATGTGCCTTCTAAAAAGTAAACTGTTTATAGGGTGGCTGAATAGTAACCAAAAAATAAACATATAACGTCTTATTCGGCAGTTATACCGGTTATATCGTCAATCTCAAAATCGAAAACAGTTGCCCTTTCGTTTTCATTATATATGTCTAATTTAAGACTGGCAGTTATCTCTCCTACAACAGCAGCAGTAATTCCCACATCCTCGTATATCCGGATACATTCAGCCGCATCATCCGGTTTTGCAGTAATGACATATCCCGTAGCAGGATAGACTTTTAGCCATTGTCCAAAATCAACACCATCCGGCACAGGGATCTTCATAAGATCCACAGATGCTCCTACATTGCTTGTCTCACACAACATTCCGAGTGTCCCGATTGTACCCGGGTTGGAGATGTCTTTTCCTCCTGTCGCAATCTTTCGTTCCCCGATGGTTTGCATAACAAGGAACCTTTCACGTACTAATTTCGAATCCTTGAATGACGTTGTATCCCAACTATATGGTGAATTCGGACCAATCTTCCCATCCATATCATAAGCAACAATTATCGCATCACCCGGTTGTGCTGTATCACTCCTGATAAGACAATCCTTCTTTGCGATCCCAATAATTGCAACTGAAAGTGAACTGTACGGCGTGTCAGGATGCATATGCCCTCCAACCATTGGAACTCCGAATTTCTTAATTCCATCCGTAATCCCCTGAAGCATTTCCTTGCATGCGGCCTTGTTGTTGGATGACATAACATTTACCATCGCAAGCGGCCGACCTCCCATTGCCGAGATATCATTTATGTTCACAACAACAGAACTGTACCCTGCCCACCACGGACTTGCACGCAGCAATTTTCCCCATATACCGTCTGCTGCAAACAATATCACATCATCGCCACCAATATCAATAACAGCCGCATCGTCCCCGAAATCAACTATCGTGCCGCCGTATTCACTACGCACGGTCTCGAACATTCTTACAATATCTGCGATCGGTTTTTTGCGGGTAACACCCTCAAAATCCCTGATGCTCCGTACAAGTTTATCCAGATCCAATGTGATGCCACCTGATTATTTAGTATATTAAATTATGATTATGCTATAGTTACTAATTTGAGCCAACTATAATTGTGATTATAGTTATAATTGTATTAGAGTTATCCTGACTCAATATTAGTAATTACTAATCAACTATGTCTTATATCTTTACCTGAAGCAATTTCCTTCTTTTATCACTAACATGCGACAGGTCTTCACCAATCAGACCATAAGCATCCGCCCTGCATTGGCGACAGTGTTTCATCTGGGTGACATAAGGTTCGCATTCCTTTTGAATAGCAGCACGCTCCTTCGTTGTTGGAGGAGTTATGTGTGCAAATGCACCCTGATTGATAAGCGGCATCACGTTCATGATATAGACGCCCAGTTCCTTCATCTTTTTAGCAATATCAATGATGTGATCATCGTTGATCGTTGGTATGAGTACCGTATTGATCTTAACAACAAGACCCGCTTCAACTGCCGCTTTTATGCCATCCATTTGTTTTTTGTGCATAACCTTTGCAGCCTCGATACCATTGAGAATCTTACCATCATAAACGATATGTGAATATATCTTTTCCATAATTTCCGGGTCTATGGCATTTACAGTGACCGTTAAGGTAGATACGCCAAGACGTACCAGTTCAGGCAGTTTCTCTGGCAGGTAAAGACCATTCGTACTCATGCAGAGTGTCAATTCAGGAAACTCCTTTCCCACCAATTCAAATGTCTCAAATGTCTCATCGTTAGCAAGAGGATCTCCCGGTCCTGCAATTCCGACTACTTTTATGAACGGGTGCTTTGCAACAACATCCCTGACCTTTTCAAGCGCTTTCTGCGGCGTCAGCAACTGGCTTGTCACACCCGGGCGGCTTTCATTCACGCAATCAAAATCACGCACACAGAAATTGCACTGGACATTACAGACCGGTGCCACAGGAAGATGTATCCTGCCGTATTTGTGCTGTGCACTCTTATCATAACATGGGTGTTCAGCTATCTTTCGTGTAAACTCACCGTCTCTTTCATCAGATTTAGGACAGCACTCTTCAGCGCCTTTATTATTTTTCTCATCAAGCATATTTCTCCTCCGCATCATCAAGCCTAGTCTATTTTATGTTTAACTTGTCAAACATTGATATACATTTTGGAATGGAAATGTTAACCATATTTTTTGAGATATCTTTAACCACACGTAAATCCGCCGCGTGCGGCACATTCAATAAAAATCAAAAAATCATCGCTGATGTTCCGATTAAGTCTGCGTGCATATTTTTACAAATGTTATTTGCCGCGGAAACATTCATTTCATTCGTAGTAGTGGTGTGGAAATATGCCGCCTGCGGCGGTTACATTGCTTTTAGCCCCATCTAAAATAATCGCATTTTAATAGTCATCATACCAACTGTGAAAATACATTTAATCGATCGAACTGATCTCGCACCACTTACCATGCCCTTCCCATACCCTTAAACTAAGCGGGAACTCAAGTCTTGCCGAAAGTTTGGCATGAATATCCTGGCATAGATTTTCCACACTTGGATATGGGAGAATGTTATTCAGTATGGTGTGATCATATTCCTTCAAGACATCTTTTATTGTGGTCTTGAGATCATAGAAATCCATGACCATTCCGCTTTCTTTCTTCTCGCCTTCTATCACAATCTCAATTTTGTACGTGTGCCCGTGCATGATACTGCATGTTTCATGATCCGGCAGGTAGTGTGCACTATCTATATATTCAATTATTCCAAGTTTCATTTTTGTCATTATAAGCACCCCCACATCTTGTGGGTCTGTGGTATTATTCGTGTATCGATTACATCGATCAAGTTCTTTTGCAAGTCCATCAAAGATTGCACTGGTGCAGGTTTTGTAGTTTTAGTTGCACTTGTAGTTGCACTTGCATTCATTGTAACAGGCTGGAGCACCACACATGAGATGTAATTCGATATTGCACCAACAACACCGAGCACGTCATCGGGATTTGTGCCATTCGTTACAACGATCTTGCAGAAGCAATCCCTTGTTTTTGTACTTTTCAGCACCCTGAAACATTCAATTGTCCTGTCAAGATGGGATTCAAAGTCTTCGCCTTCGAACTCGTGTGTAAGTTTTACATCGCCTGCAACATAGGATATCCTATCCTTGATCTTTTTAGCATTCTGCGGCAATGTCATATTGGATTCGAGATACAGCGGCGCAGGTGTATGCATCTGGTTGATAAAATCAGCATGAAGCAACGGTTCGCCTCCTGTGAGCGATATTGAATGGATATGCTTGTAGTATTCGAGCATGCCCTCAACCATATTCACGGTTAGAGGATTTGTCAATTCTTCAAACGAATCTGACCCCGCATTCTTTTCATAACGACAGTATCCCACATCCTCGCGCGGCGTATCACAGTAAGAGCAATTCAGGTTGCATCCGACAAAGCGCACGAATGCCTGCCTGACACCAACGTATGGCCCTTCGCCCTGAACCGAGTCGAATATCTCGCTTATCGGTGCAAACATCAGATCACATCCAGTGGTCGCGATTTGCGCAGGTCTTTTTCGATATCCTCGAATTCCTGCGTGTAACGGTCTGCAATCTCCTGCATCAATTTATTGATCTCGTCTCCGTTTATTCCTATATCGTTCAGATTTCCGTAAAAATCATGAGTGACATTGATCCCGAAATGGATCTTTTGTGAGACAGCCGAGGTGCTGGCAATGGATACTGTGAGTTTTTTGTTGTTGACGAAAAGATCATCACCCTCGCGCCTGACACTAATTCCGCGCGCGGTCAGTATTTCGAAAACGATTGACGTAAACAAACGCTGTCTTGCATAGATGAGTTTGAGGTCGGTCGAGTCAAAATGCTCGATAATGAAATGAAGCATGTCAGGAGAAATTATGGATTCATCAGCCTTCTTATCTTCAAGGTCGATCATGTGCTCAATCTTCACGTCACATCTGCCCCTAAAAGCAATGATGGAATCATCCTGCACGTCTGCAATATTGTATCCCCACAGTGAAGATATCTGGCTGCCGTCGTAGTCCAGTTCTTTATCAAAAATAATACATTTCATGAGTTTTACTCCATATCTCGTAATCTTACAAGAAGCGGGTCTTCCCCCCCTGCTTCAGCAAACCCGCGCGCCCGTCTAACACAACTCTCGCACACACCGCAAGGAACATCTGCGCCGTGGTAACAGCTCCAGCTCCACTCAAGTGGCGCGCCTGATCGCAGTGCTTCACGTACGATACCGTTTTTATCAAATTCAATAAGAGGTGCCAGCACTTTGACGCCATTCCGGGTGGAATATGATAGGCAATTGTCCATTGCCTGAACATACTCGAATGAGTTGTCAGAGAACGTTGCCGCTTCTTCGCCATTGAATCCCACGATCACATACTCGCATCCAAGACTCTCAGCAAAACTCGCAGCAATGTTTATCATAACACCATTACGGTTTGGGACCCACACGTTCTTTGCAGATTCCTTTGTGATCTCCGGATCAGCACTGTCCGATATCCTCTCAAGCGTAAGTTCGGGGACATCCATATCCCTGTTTACCAGTGATGTATTTGTGATCTCTCCAAGCCAGTCGATAGTGATCACTTTATGTTCAATGCCAAAATGGTTGCATATTGTTTTGGAGTATTCGATCTCGCGCTGCGAAGAGCGCTGACCGTAGTCGAATGTTAAGGCTAACTTTATGTCTGTCTGCTCTTTTACAAGTGTTAATGCTGCGACTGAATCCAGACCGCTGCTGAGTAGTGATATTGCGCTCATATTTATATCCTTTATGCTCGAGAGGTATTCCGGAGGTATTCCTTGGATATTATTTAAAGGTGGCGCATTTTTTGTGAGCAATATGAGAATGTATATATTTACAATGCAATATTGCATATTATCAAAGTGAGGTCAGATCTATGGCGATAAAACAAAAAGAAGTTATAATTTCAATGTTGCAAAAGATGTATTGGGTCGAAACCGAGATGGAACAGCTTGGTACGTGGGAAGCTCGCATAGAGATGATGGGGGAATGTACAAATACACTGGAAATTTTACAGAATGATTCTGACGTGCACAGGATAATTCTTGAAAAGTGGATGAACGTTATTAAGATAGAAATTCCAAAATGTGTTCCAACAGGACTTCCTTCAAAAGGATTCAATTTTAGCGGAATGGATGCCCCGGGAATGTTTAAAGAACTCATGAAGTATGAGGTCTTCGCAAGGGACGTATATGCTGAAATCACCAATGCAGATCAGAATGTACTTGGGGAATTGTTGCCTGATGAAACTGAAAGAAGGGAATTCATATCTGATCTGGAAAATGTTATTAAAGATGAGATAAAGCATGTGAGCCTGTGCAAAAAGATGGTTGGCGGGTACACAACGATTATGAGTGGCAGGAATTGAAGATGAAATTCAAGTTTAACAATACAATATGAGGCTATTCCACAAGACACTGTCCCATTTTCCAGTTATTTTCAAGACGCTGATTTAAGATTACATCGGCATAAATCTGTGTTATCTGCACGCTCTTCAGGCGTAGCAGGCACTCAACTCCGCAGGAGGTGAGTGTGTCTGCGTCTAATAAAATTGTTGAAATAACTGGATTTTGGAACTGCATCTAGTCCAAGTTAATGCGAACGAAGTGAGCATTTTCTCGTAGTATATAATCTATAAGATTATGTAGTCCAAGTCAATCCGAGCGTAGCTAGGATTGACTTGGTCATTCAAATCCCCATCCCCTCAGCCCTTTTCGCCGCCTGTATTTCCTTGATCCTCCGAATAACGATCTCCAGCAGGAACAGCAACAACGCCGCAATAATACAATACATCTTCCAACTCATAGGTTCTTGAACAACCCTCTCCGAATTCGCTTTAGCATCTCCAAGAAGCAGCGTGCGTGCATCTCGTTCAGTGTATGTTTTTCCGCCACTGGATTTAACAAGAGCCGGCAGTTCCTCATTCAACCCGACATCGCGGTATTCGAGTGCATAGTTCACTGCAACCGGATAACCTGAAATGTCATGCATCCCGATCCGGTCCGGATCAATTGTAGCATCATAGGTATCTTTGCCTGTCACTGAAAGTTCGACAGGTTTTGTATTATCAAGTGTCAGTGTTGGCAAAATGCCCTCATCATACATCGTAAGTGTAAGCGTCACAGGCGTGCCGAACCATGTATCCATTCCCTCAAGTACTGCTCCTTCTTCCACACGTGGATTACCGATAGCCCAGTTGAGAGTGGCGGATGTGAGTTTTGAATTGTTACCTGCATACATCTGCGAACTCCAGTAATTATCGCCGCCCTTGCCGTTATCAGTGGTAAGGGATGCAACCCGACCGAGTCCATATCGCCATGTGGTGAGCACCGGTTTTCCGGTTGATGTGATTATTATCCTATCTGCGCCGGGCTTTGGCGTAACGTCATTATAGCCTGTAATGTTACCCGCGATCTCGATGTTTCGAGTAATGAAATGTTTGGGGTTATATTCGATCAGCGGGAATACGTAAAAAGTGATAGTTTCATTTTCCGGCGGCTCTTCGAGTTCCTCGAAGATAATATTTGCACGCTGTCCAATCTCGATCGGGAAGTACATACCTTCAACCTCATTCATCAATTTTTCTGCATATTTGACACTCCTGTCATCATACTGCGATGGTGCAGTTGATTTTACATGCACATAATACAAATTCACCCCAGCCTGATGAAGTTGTGATGCAATCTCCAGACCGGCATCATATGATGTTTCAATTCCGCCATCTGAAATAATGATTACATCAAGTTCTCCGACTTCTTCCTCTAACCATTCCTTTGCAATAATGAGTCCCTGATCAAGTGATGTAGTACTACTATCGCCTGGTGTTAATTTAGTGATATCCTGTTCAAGTTTGAAAACATTAGAATCCGAACTGAGTGGTACAAAACCACCTGATACATCTACACCCGTGCTTCCAAAAGCAATTACACCAGCATAAGCATCTCTTAAATTCTCGTTTTGAAGCGTAAATATTGCATTGCTTAAAATATCACCCTGCGTACCGTGTGCGGATGTACTTGGTGATACATCAAGCACCAGCACTACATTCCTCCCCCCCCGCCAGTCAGTCGGTTTTGACATCACAGGTAGTAATTCTTCAAAAGATGAATCAAGATAATCACCGTAGTCATATGATCGTTCACCCCCAACAACAACAAGACCATGTCCGTCTGTAACGTATTTCTTCAATTTTTTAACATCGTTCTCAGATAAGGATTTTATATTTTTATTGTCAAGTACAACAACCTTTTTGTCATCAATGTCAGAAAGTCCGCTGGTTGTTGAAACATCATACAGGTCGGATAGTATTTGAGCAAGCGGTGATGTTGTATCATCAGATATTAAATGTATCTTTGGTTTTGGAACCGTATATATGGACTTGTAGAACACATTGTTGATGTCATCCCTGTCTTCACCAGAAGGTATCAGGGTCATACTTATCGTGTGTGCTCCAAGTGATGTGAAAGTATACGGAATTGGCATAGTTTTTGTACGGGTTGCTTGGGTATAGGAACGGGTACGTACCAGTTCATCATCGACGTAAATCTTGATATTATACGAAGTTTCACCATCCTCAGCCTGTGAAACAACCACGTCGAACTGGTTCTCATTCCCGATGACAACCGTTTTGTCGCCCTTTATTTCCACACTAAGATCATTGACCTTAAGTTCAGGCTCAACAGAATATACAGTCGCCCCTGTTTCCTTCGCAAACTTGAACGCATCCTCAAGGTTTTTACCGTAATTGTTGTTTCCGTCAGTAACGAGCACGATCTGGTTATCGCCACTTGAATACTGTACAATCGCATCCCCGATCGAAGTTTTGTCACCACTTACCTTAACGATCGTTGTTGGCGTTTTTGCGGTGAGTGCTTCATATATTCGGGAAGCTGTACCTTCTTCAAATAACTGCATGCTGGCAGTTTCATCAGAAATTATAACAAGGTTCGGAGTCTCGTCCATTGTCGTTCTGCTGACAAGTGTATAAGGTGACGCCAGTGCGATGATGAGAAGCAATGCGATGATGAGTCTTGATTCAACAAGTCCGGTCTTTGCACCTTTTTTGATCAGGTAAAGACCGACAGCAAGCATTGGAAGGATCAGCCACAGCATTTGTGGGTTTTCGAGTGGAAGTGGTGTCATAGTTCACCCCGCTTTCGTATAATGAGTATCTCAAGCAGCATCAGTAAGAACACACCTGCTATCAGGTAGATGTCAAGATCCTTTTTGGCTGTGTAGGTCGTAGCCCTTACAACACTGGGCTCGGTCTTTGAAAGTGAGCGCTCGATGACATCCGATGCATCAATGGTCGTATCTGATTCCCTGTCATTGTAAAGATTAACTGCAATCCTCTTGCCTGCCACCTCGTATATGCCTACTTCGTCATACAGTACGCGGTTTCCTGACATTGTGCCTCCTGGTGATGAATAATCCTGGACTTTTGAAAGTGCGGTTATTGCGCCTGTTTTTATATTGTAGTCGGAAATGTCCCCGGCCCCACCAAGCCAGCCGATGAGCTTTGCCCAGAATACCGGATATTCGGGCAGGTTATGGAAATTACCCCATGCTTCCTCACCAAGTGCATCGTTAAGTCCCAGATATACAACGGTACCATCGCCAATTGCCTGATAGGTAAGAATTGGGATGTTGTTCTCTGTAGCCACAAGGGTTGTGGAATCACTTCTTGGTGTAACATTGAGATACTTGTAAACCGCAACCTCATCGAACTTCATGTCATCAGTTAGCCGCGTAGCCTGTACAACTTTCAGTGACACTCCGTCGGTCTCATCTGTAACTTTCAATGGTTTTACGGGCAGCAGTTTGAACAGGCCAAGGTCAGCCTTAGCCACACCCGGCGCAAGTGCATCGCTTGCAATAAATACAACCTTTCCGCCGTTCTTATTTATATAACCATCAAGTATTGCGATCTCTTCTTTAGACAGGGCAGTGTCCTTGTTTGCAATAATTACCACGTCATATTCGTTTACATCGGAAGTAACAATATTGGAAGTTGTGGTTTCTGTATTCGGAATAAGTGAAAGTGCAGTTTTTGAAGGCAGTTTTCCATTGTCAGAGATAAGCAAAATATGTTGTTCTGTGGTTTTGGGGATCGAAATGTAGGCTGTGTTATCAACCATCAGGTCATCTGCATTCGCAAGTTTCACTTTTGTAATTCCGGTACCGAGATTGGTTAGCATAAACTGTTTTGTGGAACGTGGTGCAATGTCAAGTGTCATGGTCTTGGATACGTCATCATTCCCATTTGCACTAATTTCGACCTTCACATGTTCGGATGTATCCTTGTAATTCTTGATAATACAGTTGTAGGTATAGCCCTTATCACTGGCTTCAAGCCATCCATTGATAATTCCAACATTATCGGCACTTTTCCCGACCTTTACAAACGTGACCTTAAGACCATAAGACTCCGCAAGGCTCTTGGCAGTTACAGGGTCGTCCCCGTCCCAGTTCGTGAAATCGGAAATGACTATCATCCTGCCACCTTCATCGGATAGAAGGCGCATCCCGCTTGATATCGCCATTGAAAGATCGGCAACCGCCGCCTTTGGTTGCAATTTTTCAAGTGCGTCATTTGTACCCGATGCACCTGCATCCTGAAGTATGACAACAGGCACATTCTCTGCAAGAATGATGCTGTTCTTCTTGCTGACATAATCCTGTGCTATCGAGACCGCATTCACAAAGCGTTCGTCTGTTTGCATACTTGCTGACGAGTCAATTATGAGTATAGTATGTTCTCCACTAAGCGGCTCTTCCGTTGTGAAGAACGGGCCTGCTGCTGCAACTGAGAGGAATATCAAGACAAGCAATTGTGTAAGGAACAGTGGGTCTTTTATGAGTCTTGTAATAGATGAGTAGAATCGTTTTTTTTCTTCCTGTACTTTCATCAGGAACATCAGGGAAGGGAGATGTATCTCAAGTGGTTTTGGATGCAGAAGATATAAAATGATCAGAGGTATGATACTGGCAAGTGCTGCCAGTGCAAGAGTAGTTGTGAATGGCATTACAATCGCCTCCTGCTAAGTGTGTGGAAGAAAGCATCAAAGACAGGTACATCTGTCGTAAAAGTGTAGAACTCGGCACCGACGCGTGAACATATCTCCTGGATGCCGCTGATATGGTTATCAAGGTGTTTTTGATATTCCGATTTGAAGTTCTTACTGATATACGTTTTTAGTTCATTCCCCGTCTCCATATCTAGAAGTTTGGAATGTCCGTGCACCTTCAGGTCACTCTCTGCGGGGTCAAGTACCTGGACAAGTATCAGGTCATGGTCTGCAAGCCTTCGCACTGCCGAGTTGATGGATTCAAGATCATCCATGAAATCCGAAATAATGACAACAAGCGAGCGTGAATGGATCATGTGTCCGTAATTAATAATGGATTCATTGGTTGCAGTTTTTCCGCCAAGTTCTATATCCCCCAGACGCTCAAGGGTTCGCAAAAGATGTTTTCTGCCGCGGCGGGGTTTTGTGATATTCACAGATTCAGCAAATGTTGATATTGCGAACTTGTCATTGTCTTTTGTGACAAGATACGCAAAACCTGCTGCAAGCATGGCAGCGTATTCGAACTTTGACACTTTGCCGGAGGAATAGTCCATACTATTACTGGCATCCAGCAGAATATGGGTTGTAAGGGATTTGTCTTCCTCGAACTGGCGCACATACAATTTTTCAGAACGGGCATAGACGTTCCAATCGATCGATTTTAGTTCATCTCCGGGATTGTATTCCCGAAATCCGATAGTATCGATACCGCGTCCGCTGTGGATGGAGCGTCTGCTGCCGGCATAGGCAGTGGACACCCGTTTTTTGACCATGAATGTAAAGCGGTCAAGCTGCCTGAAAAAATCAACATCGATCGTATGTTTATTGCCGTTCATTGAAGTTGATGAGTGTAACTATTTGATCTGCAAAAGCATCTCTTTGATAACCTGATCTTTTGAGATGCCCTGCCTCTCGGATTCGAATGTCAGGATTATCCGGTGTCGAAGTATTGGATATGCCATAACCTCAATATCCTCATTGCTCACATAATCCCTGCCATGAATAAGAGCGCGTGCTTTGGCGGCAAGTATCAATCCGATCGATGCTCGCGGGGATGCGCCGTATTCTATGTGTTTGCTCCATGCACGTGTGGTCATTATGATCTTTATCGCACGCGCTTTGATGTCATCGGCGATCGGTGTGTCACGGACAAAACTCTGGAGGTCCAACAATGTATTTTTGTCAATGACCTTGTTTACCTGTATTACTGCAGATTGAGTGTAGCGGTTCACGATCTCAGTTTCATCTTCAAGTGTTGGGTAATCCACAAGTATCTTGAACAGGAACCTGTCAAGTTGTGCTTCAGGCAAAGGGAATGTGCCTTCCATTTCGATCGGGTTCTGTGTTGCCAGTATGAAGAAGGGTTTGTCCAGTACGAACGTTTCATTGCCTGCTGTAACCTGTTTCTCCTGCATGGCTTCAAGCAGTGCGGATTGTGTCTTTGGGGATGCACGATTGATCTCGTCCGCAAGTACAATGTTCGCAAAGACCGGTCCGGCTTCGAACTTGAACTCTTTTCTTCCGTCTCTCTCCTCAATGATGTGTGTACCTGTGATGTCAGCAGGCATGAGGTCAGGTGTGCACTGTATCCTGCTAAATTTCAGATCCATTGCCTTTGCGATTGTTGAAATGGTGAGGGTCTTTCCAAGTCCGGGATT
The DNA here is from genome assembly GCA_023544565.1 of Methanosarcinaceae archaeon. Taxonomy (GTDB): domain Archaea; phylum Halobacteriota; class Methanosarcinia; order Methanosarcinales; family Methanosarcinaceae; genus Methanovorans. The sequence goes on along the minus strand of JAMJFS010000004.1, from coordinate 68,733 downwards.
ACTCTCAACAAGTGCATGCCCGTCAGCGAGTATTGCAATAATGATCTGCTCAACAGATTCATGTTGACCTACAATGACCTTGCCGATCTCATTGAAAAGTGCAGTAAATGCTTCACTTGTATTGCGATATGTTTGTGATGTTCCGCCTGTAGAATTCATCTGATGTTCTCCTGTTATGTTGCTATTATCGTTATCGTTAATGTTACCGTCATTTTGTATGTATCATGTCTATAAATTGTTATATTATCGGATGTTGCCAGTACAATTATCAACTACTACTGTGCCATTTCTTCAAAATATGCTTTTATGATATTATCGTATCCTTCAGGCAGGCTTTCATAATACGCCTGTGATGAAATTATGCTAATATCATACGCAGATGAGCGTTCAAAATCCTCAGTTCGTATTTCGCCTTCATCTTTGATGGTAAATCCAATACCTGCACCCGGTGGAAGTGTGAGGTCAATTTCTTCTCCTTCAATTACAATTATCGCAGGCTCGCCAAAAAGATTCTCGGTGCCGCTTTCGTCACCTTCGCCATCATCTCCGCCTTCAGGCAATAGTCCTTCCGGTTGTGTTTCTTCTTCTTTTATTAATGGGAGTTCTTCAATGATCTTAGATATATCTTCGGGTGTGATATCTGTGCGATAGTCTGAAATTGTCACATACGTAAAGAATGATGATGTTGCTAACAGTGCGAATATTCCAAATGCAAGTCTTTTTTTGTTCAGGAATGAAGATGACCTGACCGTTTTTGTATCCACCATAACATTTGTCAGAAGATTATCAACAATGATGTTGCTATTTTTGCGGTTGTCGTAAGCAGTCCTGAGTCGTTCAAAAAGGACCGGATACTTATTTTCAACAAGATTGAGAACATTCGATCTTTTGTCGCGGATGTGCAGAATGATGATGATAATGAGTGAAAAGATAACTGCTGCAACTGCTAATCCAAGTGTTTCAAATGGAATTGAATAGTCCATTAATTGATAGGTTGAACCGATATGAAGTTCAAAAGTGCTCACCATGGAAAAGACGCCTTCCATGTTGAATATGAAAAATAGTGTATATAATATGAATGAGATCGCGGCAAAATCCAATAAGATATAGATGCGCCGATACCTTTTGAGCGCAGAATTTTGCGTTTTTACAAATTGTTCTATATCCATTGCGAGCACCGTTATCATTAACTATTGCTTACTGGTATTTGAGTTGCATATCGGATATGATCCGAGCATCTTCAACATTCCAGCATTTGAAGTTATATTATTGAGAGCATCTTTAATAATTGCATCGCCGATGTGACCCTCAAAGTCAATATAGAATATGTAGTCTCCAAGTTCGCGTTTTGAAGGACGCGACTCGATCCGGGTCAGGTTTATGTCGCGTTTTGCAAATTCGCCTATGAGTCCATACAGGGCGCCAGGTCTGTCTTTTTTCAAATATATTATGATCGATGTCTTGAAGTTGTCTCCCGAAGAAGATAATCTTTCTGTTTTTAAACTTACGCCATCATGTGCCTCTATGGCAATAAATCGTGTGTGGTTCTCTTTCCGATCCTGAATGTTGGGTATAAGTATGTCAAGCCCGTACATCTCTGCGGATTCGCGTGATGCAATTGCAGCCATCTCATCGAATTCATTTGCGAGTTTTGCGGCATGGGATGTACTGCCTGTTGTCCTTATCTCAGCATTTTCAAAATGTGATTTTATGAACTGGCGGCATTGTGCAAGTGCCTGGGGGTGGGATAGGATCACTCTTATGCCTGAGAGTTTTCCTTTTGATAAGAGACAATGTTCTATTGGTACTACGATCTCGCCAATGATATTGAGATCATTCTCAAGCAGCATGTCAAGTGTGATGCCTATTGAACCTTCTATGGAATTTTCAATTGGAACTATCCCGATGTCAACGGTTCTGTCAATAATTGCAGAGATCGTGTCAGGTATGTCATTGTAATATTCCAGTGAAACCTGGTCTTTGGATTTCTGTTCAGTTATCCACTGTTTTGCCGCTTTTTCAGAATACGAGCCTTTTGGTCCGAGCACACCTATTTTCATGAGCGCTTAAATGGTCGGCTATTTAAAATAATTTGTGATATCGGACTATGATGATATCTGTATTACGGAGCATGGTTATATTCATGATTACTTTGGCGTTGTGGAAATATATTGTTTGTTGTGAAAAGTATTTAAGGTATTATGCGCATGGAAAATGTGTGGATGAAATGCTAAGGGAAAGTTACTGTGAGAATATCTGATGTTTTTTTGATATGTATTTAGGATGAAGGGATGAATTATGAATGATATCAATATTCTAGATGAAAAAGCAAAACAGATTTATGAAACTCATAAGGATGAGTGGGAAAAATTGTATTTAGGTAAGATTATTGCAATCGATATTGATGAAAATGATATTGCTACAGTTGGTAATGATGTAAATACGGTCGGCCGTGTGGTCCGGAGAGAACGACCCGGTCATCAAATATTCATGCGGAAAGTGGGTAAAAATCCCTCAATTGCACGACTGCGGAATCGAAAATATGTCTGATGCATTTTCTTTCGATTATATCGACAATGATCCCCTGGTTTTAATCACGCTTTTCAATCCGGTTTCAAAGAAAAAGGAAAGTGCGTACGCATATCTTGATACTGGTTCAGATGCAATTGTTGTACCAAGAGATATATGGTTAAAACTTGGATTAGAAATGCTAAACCGGGCAAATGTGAGCGCTGTTGGGGGGGTATTGTCACTACTTGGTACACATGGGTATATATTCAATTCCTTGAAGACGAACATAAGGATGTTATTGCTTTTTAAGAGGATGAGGGGGATGTTTTGATCGGACGAAATATTATTGATAACTATTCAGTAACTTTTAAAGGTCAAAATTCGAGTTTAATTATCAAGAAGTAAATACATTTTTTCTGTTAATGGATAAATTCGGGTGCATTTTACACACAATCTTAGAAAGAAACACCTTTTTGGTCCGAGCACACCTATTTTCATAAGCGCTTAAATGGTCGGCTATTTAAAATAATTTGTGATATTGGACAGTAATATAGTATCGTAGTTTTGACATCATCCACCACCATAATTTATTAATAAGAATACCTCTTTTAGCACGTTGCTACGATTTTAAAAAATCGTAATACTACCGATAAATACCTACATAATATGTAAAAAAAGGTGTTCTAAAAATGCATATTCCTGACGGTTTGATACCTTTCCCGCAGTACATAATCTATTGGATACTGGTACTTCCACTCATATATCGTTCATTCAAATGGGCGCAGAATGACATGGATGAGATGAAAGTTCCCATGTTCTCAATACTGGCTGCCGGTATCTTTGCAATACAGGCAGTGAACCTGCCTCTTGGTGTGGGTGCCAGTGGTCACATGGTTGGCGCTGTTCTGGTTTCCATCATATTCGCAAGTCCGTATGCAGGATTGCTTCTCTTGACACTCGTATTATTTGTACAGGCTTTTGTGTTCGTAGATGGTGGTGTGACAGCACTTGGTGCAAACATCTTCAATATGGGAGTAGTCAGCAGCTGGGTCGGATACTATTCATACACCGCGATCAAGGAACGACTCGGAGTTGTCAAAGCATCATTTGTGGGGGCATGGCTTGGATTATTTATATCTGCGCTTATCACGACAGTTGAGATATCCTTTGCAGGCGCATTTCCGCTAATGGAAGCACTTGTTGTTATGGCTATTTTCCACGCTATTATCGGTGTGATCGGTGAAGGATTGATCACTGCTGTTGTCGTTCAGTCTATAATGTACTCAAGATCTGACCTTATAAAAACTGCAGATGACAAAAATAGGGCTAGGGCTATCAGCAGTAAAACTACTATTGCGGCAATATTATTGGTTCTGATTGTCGCAATTGCTGCTCCTTTTGTGGCTTCGAGCGACCCTGACGGGCTTGAACAGACAATGATAAAATTGATAGGTGGCGGAGACAGTGCAGTAGTTGAAGAACTTCTCGCAGAGAATACCGATGTGACATATAGTTCACCCATAGCGGATTATTCGATCGAAGGTCTTGGAACGTTCGGGGAAGTGGCAGCAATTACCGGTGGTACATTACTTTTGCTTGCAATCGGACTGTTGGTTGCACGGATGTCAAAAAAAACTCCTGTGGAGCAGATCAAAAACGCGGCACAAACTGAAACAATGGTAGTTTCAGAGCCAATCGTTACTGAAAATACGTTGTTTTCAAGCAGATCTGAAAATGAGATTTTGCATAGTGCAACTAATCTTAACATTATAGTCGAAGCGAAAGACCTGACACACACATACGCAAGCGGTGGAACGAATGCCCTGAAAGGTGCGAATTTCAAGGTATGTAAGGGTGAGCGTGTTGCGCTTCTTGGTGCGAACGGTGCAGGAAAATCCACTCTTTTCAAACACCTTAACGGGATACTTAAACCGACATCGGGAGATATTCTGGTAAAGGGGGTGCCAATCACAAAAAAGAACATAATGGATGTCCGGCAAACAATTGGTATCGTTTTTCAAAATTCAGATGACCAGATATTCGCAGCCACAGTTGAGCAGGATGTGGCGTTTGGACCCATGAATATGGGGCTGCCTGAAAGTGAAGTGAAAACAAGGGTAAAGGATGCACTCAAGCTTGTGGAAATGTCAGGGTTTGAGGACCGTGCACCTCATCATTTGAGTGGGGGGCAGAAAAAACGGATCGCTATTGCCGGTGTTCTTGCGATGAAGCCGGAAGTGATCGTGCTCGATGAGCCAACAGCCGGACTTGATCCGTCAAGTGCAAGCAAGATAATGCATCTTATCAGTAAGATGAACCGCAGTTTTGGAATGACTGTCATCCTGTCAACGCATGATGTGGATATCGTGCCGATGTTCGCAGAACGTGTGTATGTAATGCATGATGGGATGATCGAAGCTGAGGGTACTCCGAAAGAGATATTCAAAAACCCTGCATTAATAAAGAAAGCGCATTTGCGCCTTCCTCGTATCGCAAGGCTTCTGGAATTGTTAAAAAAGGAAGGTATCGATGTCGAGATCGCTATCACTCCTGACGATGCAAAAGATGAACTGATGCGGGTGATCGGTCAGACAAAAAGATCCTGATTACCAAGCTGAGTATGTGAGATATATGAAAATAACACTGACAGATATTGAGAGGGAATCATACAAGGACAGCCCGATCCACAGGCTGGATGGGCGTATAAAGATCCTTATCATGCTTTCTGTTATTCTTTATGCCGTTAATCTGCCAAGGATGCATGAACTCAATCTTATCCGTCTGTCAATGATTGAAGCATATCTTATCGCACTGATAATCATTGCAAACTTAAATCCTGTTTATACTTTTTTCAGATTTATAGCGATCCTGCCTTTTGGACTTGGTATCGCAGTTCTCCAGCCATTTATCAAACAGCCGTTCATTGAATCGTTTACGCTATACCCCATGTCGCTTCCTTTTGGATTGACCATGACCTTTGAGGGATTGGAATTTGGGGCTGTGCTACTTGGAAAGTTCACGGTCTGTGCCACATCTATTATTTTGCTGTCTTCGACCACACAGATGAAGGATATGGTGGTGTCTGCAAGACGTCTTGGTGTCCCGAAAGAGTTTACCCTGCTTTTGACAATGATGGTCAGGTACCTGTTCGTTTTCTGGAATGTATTAAAGCGGATACGGATTGCGCAAAAGACACGTTTGTTCAATATGTGGAATAAGAAAGTCACTCGAAAATGGACACTTGAGCAGATAGGGCATTCCATAAGTTCGCTGTTCATACGCTCTTATGAGCAGGGTGAACGTACCTATATCAGTATGCTCTGCCGTGGATATGGTAGCAGTCAGCAGGTGTATATGGATAAGAAGGCGCTTGGAAGGATGGATTATATATTTTTTGGATTGACGTGTGGAGCAATCGTTTGTGTTCATTTATTTGTTTGAGACTATCAAAGATAATAGCACAAAACATACAAATTTATATGTATGCAAGTCGTACAAACTTGTAGAAAGTGTTGATGAAATATATTACAGAGTGATAATTCATGCTTTGTCGCAGGGTTTCAGTTCCAAGTTTTAGATTATAGTGGGCATTGATTGCATATTCAGTGACATTACGAATTGACTTGACACTAACTGGTATACATCAAAATTTAATGTAAATTAATTGTGGGGGAGGAGTTGGGGATAGGGGGGTTGAAAGAATGGATAGCAGAGCTTAAAACAGGGATCAAATATATGGAGGGAAGGTAAGTATATGGATTTTGATTGCCATAGGGGCATGTTTAATGCTATCGGACATATCGCACTTATCCTTGACCCGCAGCACAACATATTAGAAGCCAACCGCGCAGCATTGAAAGCTATAGGCAAATCTGAAGAAGAACTCAAGGGGAAAAAATGTTATGAAATATTACATTCAACCGATCATCCCCCTGAAAACTGCCCCATGGAAAAGATGCGCCTTTCTGGACACTTAGAGTCATCTGAAATAGTGGTAGAAGTTCTAAATGGCATATATCTTGTTTCATGCACACCTCAATTTGATGAAAAAGGCGTTTTTGAAAGTGTTATCCACATTGCCACAGATATCACTAAAAGCGAGAATGCTAAAAAAGCACTAAAAGTGAGTGAAGAGAGTTATAGACAACTTATCGAAACCGAACCTGAGTGTGTCAAACTTCTGACGGAAGATAACATTCTAGTTGACATGAATCCAGCCGGTCTTAGTATGATCGAAGCAGATTCACTCGAACAGGTAGTAGGCAAATCCATTGTAGATCTCATAGATCCAGCATTTAAGGATGATTTTGTGAATCTCGTCAGGCGTGTTTTTGAGGGTGAATCCGCTATACTTGAATTTAGTATAACTGGTCTAAAGGGTACAAAACGATGGCTTGAAACCCATGCAGCACCTCTGCGTGATGAGGATGGTAAAATTAATTTTCTTCTTTCAGTTACCCGCGATACTACAGAGCGCAAGCAGGCGGAAGAAACCATCCAGAAACAGAATAAAAACCTAGCAGCGTTGCTGGGGATTAGCCAAACACTCGTTCAAACGCTCGATATCGATACATTGATGCAAATTATTCTTAGGAAAACAACTGATTTTATAGGAGTTGCTTGTGGTAGTGCGTACTTGATAGATGAGAATGCAGGCAAGGCAATTTTGTGGGCACATCAAGGTCTTTCTGCTAAATTTGTAGAAAAAGTCCTCTGTTTGCCAAATGACGATCCGGCTGTTATAGCGGTGCTTGAATCTAAAAAACCTATTGTGTCGCAAGAACCACTACTTTGTAACAAATATGTAAACTCATCATATAAAGAACACAATGACAAAAATGTTGTAATTTTCTCACTACGTTCGCATGAAAAAGTGATAGGTTTTGTCAATTTAACAATACCAGTTGATTGCGAGATTATTGAAGATGATATGAATGTGCTTGAATCCGTAGGTAATGAGGTTGGAATTGCAGTGGAAAATATACGTTTGTTTGAGGAAACAAAGAAAGCATACGATGAACTTAAATTACTTGATGATATGAAAAATGAATTTTTATCGAATGTTAGTCATGAGCTCAAAACCCCACTCGTTTCGATCAAAGGATATAGTGAATTAATGTGCGATGAATCGCTTGGTGCGCTTAATGAGAAGCAAAAAAAAGCAATGGAAGTTGTTTCCCGCAATTCTAAACGGCTAAGTAATCTGATTGACTCACTTATATACCTGACTATGGAAAAAGCTAAAAAGATCGAGTTTAGATTTGATCTAATCCAGATAGTTGATATAATAAAGCAGGCAGTTGCCGATGTTCACCCGATAATTGAGAAAAAGGGTCTGACCATTATAACAGATATGCCGGATGAGTTGCCCAAGGTAAATGGGGATACTGACAGGTTGACAGAGGTTATTATCAATCTTATTGACAATGCAGTTAAATTCACACCAAAGGGTGGTGAAATTACAATAACAGCATGTGAAAAACCTGAAATTATCCATATAACTGTAAAAGATACCGGGGTAGGTATTCCAAAAGATGCCACCTCAAAGTTATTTGAAAGATTTTATCAGGTCGATGCCTCATCGACACGCAGATATGGTGGAACCGGACTGGGCCTCTATATTGTAAAAAGCATTGTTGAAATGCATAATGGGCAAATATGGGTTGAAAGCGAAGAAGGGAACGGAACAACATTTCATATATTATTACCTAAAATCTGCCCATAAGTTTAGATTGACGGAAAATGCTCACTTTGTTCGCATTGACTTGGACTATATAGTTCTATAAATTATATACTACAAGAAAATGCTCACTTTGTTCGCATTGACTTGGACTACATAATCTTATAGATTATATACAACAAGAAAATCCTCGCTAACGCTCATATTGACTCGAACTATACGTTTATAAAACATATACTATAAAAAAGTCAATGTAGAAGAAATAACGAACGGGTAATAGAATATTGGGGGTGGAAGTGGGGGTGGTACGTAAAAGAATCCCCGTTCGTTATACTGTATATACACAATATGGATATATATATCTGTTGCCCTATACATATTATTCAATAAAATAATATATAATTGAATCAGGCACTATTTACACAAATCCAATATTCGAATTGCCAAATTTGCGGCATTCTCTCCGTTATCAATACCAACACTTGCAACAGGTACACCTTTTGGCATTTGTGCAATGGAAAGCAGTGCATCCAGTCCGCCCAATTTTGAACTAACAGGTACACCTATGACTGGTTTTTTGGTTTTTGATGCAATCACACCTGGCAGGGCGGCAGATAAGCCGGCGATAGCTATATACACACTGGCATTACTGGATGCAACGTGTGCATCCAATTCATCGGGATTGCGGTGTGCTGAAATAACCTGTACGTCAAAGGAATATTTTGTTTTCTCAAGCACTGAAACAGCACGATCTGCGATCGGTTGGTCTGATTCAGAACCCATAATTATTGAAACATCAACCATTTTGTCATTCTCCATTTATTTCAGGGAAGATTTCCTTCACCGCTCAATTCATGCTGGCGGTCGATATTCATCTGTATCAGTATTTTATATATCTCTTTAATAGCACCGGTATCAAGATTTCTCTCGGTGGCTTCATTGACTGCACGACTCAGGACAACCTGATTTTGATCTTCATCATTGATGGATTTGTCAATATGCTTTTTTGCTTCCAATACCTTTTCAGCCAATTTCACGCGTTTTTCGATAAGTGAGATAATCTCAATATCGATCTTATGAAGTTCTGCACGTACATCTTCAAGTTTAATCTTAATCATCTGGACTCACCTATTCAACTATCACTGAGGCTCATTGCACCTTTATTATTGATCTTGGTCCTTATCACATTTCCGCTCATATCAGAGTTCCCCCATGCATCCGTGAGACTGCCCACCTTATCCTTCTCAACAAGTGCTGTATATGCAGGACCCGTGCCTGAAAGACTGACACCTTCAATACCCAATTCAAGCGCCTGCATAATTGGTTCCGTATCAAATCCAAGTGCACTGCAGTAAAGAAATCCGTTCAATGTCATTGCACGCTCGTATTCACCCTCAAGTGCAAGGCTGTAAGCAATGTCCACCCAGGGTGCGATAAGTTTTGAACGGGAAACATTCGTCTGCGAGCTGAATGCTTTTTTGTCAGGTGCAAAAATGAGAACATCCATTTCGCGTTCGATCCTCTCTACGAGTTGCAGTTCCCTGTTGTCAGTAACCACGATACCGCCAAAGAATGATGCACAGGCATCATCAAAAGCGCCCGTGATCGTAACCCCCGCATCCTTTGAAGCCTGCACACCGATCTGCACCGCATCAAGCGGTTCCATGGACTCTCCAATAGCATCAAGTGTTGCAAGAACGGCAGCATTTGCAGCCGCACTGCTACTCTTTAATCCACGGGCGAGCGGAACTTCACTTCTTGTCGTCACCGTACCACCCATTTTTATACCAAAGTGGTCGAGCACAAGTTCAACCGACCTTTCAATAAGAGTGGTATCTCCATCCGGCATTTTTTCTATAAAACCGCGAATTGACGCTTCATTTTCTGAAAGTTCAACATCAGCAAAGGTTTTGAGGTCAATCCCAAACGCTGCGCCTTTCCACGTAGAGATGGCGTTTATTATTGTTCCTGCACCCAAAGCGTATGCGTGTCCTGTTAGTGTCATGGCTTGATCCGTTCTGCTCAAATGTTCTGTATTATCATTGTTCTTAAGATATTTAATTCAGTGACAATTATATCCATATTCAGCTTTGTATGATTTTTAGTGCGGGTAATGTAGGTAAAGAAGATATTTAAATAAATGGGCGGTCTGAGTTTGTATTGAGTGCCCTCTGTGATTCAATTACCTATTGTAAGCGGCAACACAAGAGGTTCAAATTCAACTCCCTTTCCTTCATAAAATATATAAAACCATTCAACCCAGTGCAAACGTAAGGTCTGCAGGCTGCAAATGAATGTTTCTACAACGATAATAAGAATAAATGAAACCACAACTGCCAGTAAAAAAGAACTCATACCAGACCCTGTGATACTAAGTATTACCTTGCTTATTACAATATGCGCTGCTGCCATTCCTACTATACGTGCGTATGACAGGAGATGCATGGTATATTCAAGAAGAAGTTCAAAAAGAGATGCAATCGCCTGAACCAGATGTCCTTCTTCTACAATTGAAACAAGTGCCTGTCCTACAGCAAGAGCACATCCCGGGATCACACAAAGCACAAGAAATGCGTTCTTAACATTTTGGGTGAACAGATCAGGTTGCTGTATGAATAAGTAGAGTATTATGAAAGACGTTCCTCCAATATAGAACAACACCCAGATCATCTGAAGGAATGAACGTGTATATTTCTTGTTGCGCCAGAGGTTAAAGAAATGAAGTGATAGACCAAGAGATGTATGTGCAACAGCCACGATAAGGACCATTTTAACGAAATTCAGCATATTCTTTATAGGATTGTGCCAAAGCGCCGGAATTTCCATTCCAAAGAATTCTCCGTAGAACAGGCCAAACATGATCGAATAGAATGAAGAGATCAGAACTATCACGGCTAAAGCCTGATATTGTCTGAATATTTTTTTTCCTTTTATATTGGTCGCAAACATCCACAAGCTACTTAATAAAAGTAGCAATAGACCATGTCCCAGATCACCATACATCATGCCAAAAAGCAAGGGAAATGTAACGAACATTATTGCAGTAGGATCAAATTCATAATACGAAGGTAGGCCATATACTCGGACAAGGTTTTCAAACGGTTTCATAACAGGAGGATTTTTCAAAAGTGTAGGGGGTGTGCCTTCAAAGATAGGATCGATAATAGAAACAGCACATTTGTGCTCTGCTGCTTTTTCTATCAATAATACGATATATTTGGCTTTATCAGCCGGGATCCACATTTCGAATATGTATGTATATTCGGTCTCCCAGAGTTTATCTTTCAGTTTTGGAAAAGATGACGTCATACTCGATAACACGGGATGTATACTTGCCATCTCTTTCATATCTGCAAGATGACATGCGCCGGAACGTGCAATTTCATGGATTACGCTGTTCAATTTGCTCTTCACCACTACGGCAAAGATTTTTTTCATTTTAACAGGCAGAAACATCTAATCCCACTACCACAGAAAAATCTTATCAGATCATATCAGATATGAACCATCAACTTTTATTGATTTGAAACCCAAATTTTTAATATACATTGAATGTATGTTCTCTATTGGTTAAGTGTTTTAGGGGGTTTTTTAGTGTATCGAAATATATTGATAGCAATGGATGGTTCAAAGACCGCTTTGAAGGCTGCTAAGCATGGTATAAATATTGCAAAATCATGCGGTGCGAAAGTGTATGCTATGAACGTGATCGATTTCAAAACTTTCTCGAAAATTCCCAAGTATTCCACATGGGCAAGGATGTATGAACAGTCAAATACTACAGGTCTTGAGATCTTGTCTTATGTGGATGAATTAGGTAAAGCTGCAGGAGTTGCTGTGGAGAAGGTTGTGCTTGAGGGAAATCCTGCACAGGTTATCGTGAATTTTGCATCTGGGAATTCCATAGATCTGATAGTTATAGGGACAGTAGGTTTGACTGGATGGAAACATGCCCTTCTTGGAAGCGTGGCTGAAAAGGTTGTCAGGACATCTATTTGTCCTGTTACGGTGGTGCCCGAAGGACCTTTAGAAATTTGAAATTCATTACACAAAGATTAATACTATTATAGTCAAATAGAATGCCAGTCAAGATTGATGGTTTGATACAAATGAAAGGATTGAAAAAACAACATTTTCTGTTAATTTTAGGCGGCATTTTTTTACTTGCCGGTGTTGCGATGAATATGACTGGAAAAGATGGTTTTCCATTCATTTATTTCGGAATAGGAACATGGTTCGCCTCTGCAATCTTCTATGGAACTGTGGCAGTCCGCCAGGTTGTGGCATTCCTGATCGGTTTGATCGTGTTGCACACTGGTGTCCTGTTGATAATAAAAGGTGAATTGATCTACCCTACGGAATTCGGATTTATCACGTTTGTATGTGGTATTTTTATTTTGCTCAATTCCGGTTTTTCGGAATACATGAAGGGACGGAAGAACAAGTAATCGATGTACAAGGATCATATCGCATCGATCAACAACTTTGCCCATCCCAGTTTCTTCTTTTTCATGTCCGACACATCCACATCATCAAAATCAAACCCAATAAGCGTGATGCTTGCAGCACCAAACTCCTTTGCGAGATACACGCACCGATCCCCGTCCGTAAATCCGCCAAAGTTATAAACATTCTCGAGTGGGGTAGACTGTGTAGTGCCTATTACTCCACGGAGTAGCGGCACGTATTTTTTGATCTTATCAATATTGTCACTATGTGCATGAACAACAACGATCGCGCCCTTTTTATTTGCAGCGATCTCTTTTTTGACATCGCCATCAAGGTCAGTTACAATGACATCAGAAACAACTCCCCTCCAAGCCATATCACAATTTCCAAACCTCCGATACTTTGAATAGAAAGGCGGGTTTTTGGTGGTCTATCACTCCGCAGAGATATTTTTAAAATGTTTTGTGTATCTGATGGCAAAAGATTATTGTAGAAATCAGGGTCATTTATGGGCTTTTCCATACAATACCAAAATCACCATGATAAGTAAAAATACTGTAAATCCAGGTGCTTCTTCTTCAACTGGTATAGATTCATATTCAAATACCACCGGGATTTCTTTGACACCTAATTTTGTTGATTTATTATTGAGAATTTCGTAGATATTATTTATGTACTTAGTTTCATCAAATGTTCCTTTTGCATTTGCATTAAATGAAACAAATAAGCATCCGTCTGAACTGTAACCTGTCATTATTATGGGTCCGCCGTTTTTTTCCATGTATGGTTTCAGTTCAACAGCAAATGAAGTATCCAGTCCAACTCGGTTAATTTGATCTAACCATATTTTTTTATCTTCTTCCAAAACCAACTCTGGCATTGTACCCCTGATATCAATCACATTAGGTTTATTCAAGAGTACCTGAAATTGTTCAGGCCCATAATCAGGAAGTTTTGAAATTTCCGCCCCATCATCTGCGTTTGCCATACCTATCGTAAAGACCACAAGTAGCAGTCCTAAAAATAGTTTTATTTTCATTGTTTTACCTCATTTTATTTATTCAAGAATCAAAATCACACAAGTTTTATACCAAGTTAAAACAAATATAACTTTGCCTTCTGGCGTGGAGCCTATATATCGATGTTAGATTCGATTAAACCCTACAGCCGTTAATATCTATATTTGGTTAAAATACAGAGGTTTTTAACTGAAAAACTCTTTTTATGGGCAAAAAATAGGCAAAGTGCCTATTTTATTCGGTCAATGGTACAACACCGAGATCGTCTTCAATGCCACTCACAGGTGAGAAATAGGTATAACTGGCCGAAGCTCCCCAATGGACACCGACTATCTCAACGCCTCCTGTAACATCTTTATACACAGGTGCTCCGCTATCTCCTGAATCTGAATCGTAATCAGATCTCCATTGACCATAAAGTGTTCCATGTGTAGGGCTTGATATAGAATACAAATATGCAACTGCATCTCCAGAACTTAGCCCAGTGGTTTTTCCAGACATAAAAATAGCATCATTCACGGATGGATCGCCATAACTTTTTACGCTTTTTGTCACATCGGTGTCAGTGTGATACACTTTAGCTTCGACATTACTATATTTTACCCATGCGGCATCAGCATAAGTTCCTTCTAAATCGATGATGGATCCAATCGAAGATAATGTTGGCTGATATATCGTTGTCCCGGTTCCGCCTGCATGGCCGGTCATTATATACCCTTTATCGCCATTGTAAACTTTTTCACCGGCAAATCCAAGAGTTGATGAAGAGAGTGAATGGCGAATTTTGATACCTCCTATTAGGGGTCTCCATGTACTTGTCCGTGACTCTTCAACTGGGATATATTCATATTCGAATACCATTGGGATATCTTTAACACCTAATTTTGTTGATTTATTATTATATATTTCGTAGATATTATTAATGTACTTATTTTCATCAAATGTTCCTTTTGCCTTTGCATTAAATGAAACTAATAAGGATCCGTCTGAATTGTAACCTGTCATTATTACAGGTCCGCCATTTTGTTCCATGTATGGTTTCAATTCAATAGAAGATGAAGTGTCCAATCCAAATCGGTTGATTTTATCTAACCATATTTTTTTATCTTCGTCCAAAAACAACTCTGGCATTGTACCCCTAATATCGATCACGTTGGGTTTATCTAAGAGTGCCTGAAATTGCTCATGCCCATAATCAGGAAGTTTCAAAACTTCCGCCCCATCATCTGCGTTTGCCATACCTATCGTAAAGACCACAAGTAGCAGTCCTAAAAGTAGTTTTATTTTCATATCTTCTCATCTCCATTTCATGGCCCGTGAGTCAAAATCAGACAAGTTTTAAGTAACTTCAAAACCAATCTACATTTGTCTTCGGGCAAGTCATGGGGTTCAGCCGTTCTGTAGTAAATCCAGTTGAACCCCATACAACATCAATTTATGATGTTCGCATCTTTTTCTAAGAAACTCGCATTATAAATACTTTATATCCAAATCATCCAACTGTTTTTTTTCAGTTGGACGATTTGGACATAAAATATAAATAGAATCTTTTTTTACATACAACGTGACTTATTTAATGGAGTAATTCAAATGATTAAAAAGATAGGACTTATAGCAATTATACTACTGCTTACAGCATCTTTTGCGGCAGCAGCAAATGAAGAGAAAACAATTACAGCAAATTCAGGTGGATATGTCGTAACACCCGTACAGAACACTGGCAGTATTGGCGGAGATATCGGCATTCTATGGGTGTACGACACGATCACACAGGGAGAAACAAACCTGCATAGCAAAATTGTAAATACTGATATTACGGTGCTGAATGTAGACCTTAACTGGGGAGATTCAACAGACTCGCTAAGACTTAAGATACACACTGCTGATGGTTATGTGTTGGGTCCCTACTTTGACAATTCAGACGGAGCCACAGATGGTAGAATAAATCTCGACATAACAAACCCAAATGGTATCGCTAAAGGCACATGGTATTACGAGGTATATGGCTATAGCGTAACAGGAACAGAAAATTATTATATATAATCTTCCAATTATTATCTATGCGGAGGATATTTTTACTTTTGAGCATTAGCACAGTAGTTCATGCAGAAGAGGGGAGATACATTGTAACACCTCATGACAATGATCTCCCAGACAGCACGCATATCAATACAAGCGGTGCAGATGCAACCTTGTCGTTCCAGGAATTTCCTTTGCGGATCAAAATCGCTTACATATTGGGATACCTTGTTGCTTTTTTTAGTTTTTTCAAAATGATTCCCATAGTTTTTGGCAGGGTTAAAAACATATTTGAAAATTCGAACCGAAAAAACATTTCAAAATATGTTTTGAACAGCCCGGGATGTACCATTGCTGAAATTTCAAAAGAACTTAATATCAACAGAGGAAGTGTGAAATACCATATTAAAAAACTTGAAGATGATAATAAAATCACTTTAATGAAAACTAGTAAATTCAAAAGAGTTTTTAAAAATATGGGAGCCAGAAAAAATAATAAAAAAAACATCATATCACATCTTTGAAATGATACGAGCAGGCTGATCTTATGGGATATTCTGAAAAAATCCGGGATAACGAATCAAGAACTTGCAGAAAATTTATGCATGGATAAAAGTACCATACATTGGCATATCAAAAAATTTATCAATGATGGGATGATACAATTTGAAACTGAAGGCAGATACAAGAAATATTTTATAAATCCAGACATTCAATCAGACCTGATTAAATTTATGCCTTCTAATTGATATAAGTTTATTAACTCCGATTCAGAGTTATTTTAAAGAGTGACTCGTAGACAATTTACGATTTTTAGACCAATAAAATACGGCTTAGACTTCTGAAATACAAAAACATCACTCCCCTTCCACAACCCTGAGGCAAGATCAGACAAGCCTTAACTAATTTCAAAACTAAGCTACCTTTGCCTTCAAGGCAAGCCATGGGGCTCAGCCGTTTGTAGTAGGTTCAGTTGAACCCCGCAAATTATCATAGCCATAAAATCTATATAACATTTCTGTGCAAAGTCTCGAACTGTTGAGAATCGATTACGAGCCCGATCATATCGCATCGATCAACAACTTTGCCCATTTCAGTTTCTTCTTTTTCATGTCCGATACATTCACATCATCAAAATCAAACCCAACAAGCGTGATACTTGCAGCACCGAATTCCTTTGCGAGATAAACACAACGGTCCCCATCCGTGAATCCGCCAAAATTGTAAACATTATCAAGCGGAGTTGACTGTGTCGAACCGATCACACCTCTTAAGCGCGGCACGTATTTTTTAACCTTATCGATATTGTCACCATGTGCATGAACAACAACGATCGCGCCCTTTTTATTTGCAGCAATCTCTTTTTCAACATCACCGTCAAGGTCGGTAACAATAATATCAGAAACAATTCCCCTGTCAAACAATATTGCTGTGGCACCGTCTGCGGCGATAATAACATAATCACTAGTGTCGATCATGTCAAGTTCATCAGCAAGAATCGGCGCATTTCCGCAAACCAAAATATCCTTACCATAAATAAGATTGGCAAGAGCAAGAATACCGGCTGAGTTATCCTCACCTTGTCCTTGCTCCAGCATCCTGGAAAGAATGAGCGCTGCACGCTCATCCCCTTTCCTGCTAAACCCAAGATCCGCAAGGATCTTGATGTATGTTGGCTCCCATGAATCAAAATCCATTTGTTACTCCTGAATTTAGATTTAATTTTTAGACTCAGATTTAGACTACAACGGCGAAATTCCCACATGCATGGACACGCCTTCAACATCCCAGTCCTTGACCAAAGTTCCGGTAGCCTCAACATCCAGCCCGATAACCATCAGGTCTGCGCGAACCTCTTTCGCGATGAATGCTTCGAGATCCATAACAAGATCAAGTACTCGCTCATCATCGATCCTGATGAACGCCTTAATGTTCTCGTCAACAACAAGGTCGAGTTCCTTTCGCATATCCTGAACCCTGCGGATAACCTCTCTTGAGTAACCTTCGGATTCGATCTCACGCGTAAGTTTCGCATCAACATACACCATACCGCCTGCAAACTCCGCACCTGCCACAGATTCAGGGATAATCTCCTCGAAGTTCACCATCTTTTCTGTGACTGCCGCAGGAGTTCCATCCGCAAGTGTAACCTCGTACTCACCGGCATCTGCCAGTGCTTTCTTAAGTGCCACAGCATCGGCTTGCTGTATGGCTGCAGTGACCTTTCCTGCATCACCCTTGAACACAGGACCTATCCCGCTTGGATTTGGTATCGCTTCAACCCCTAGTTCATCCCAGTACTCACCGACACCGAGAACAACAACATCCTTCGCATTCGTCTGCCCCATCAGGACACTGCGCAGGTCAGCGACTGCTGCACCTATCTGTTCATCCTTTGGAGTTACGACAATGCGTGATACCGGCCATCTCAATTTACGGGCGACCTTCTGGCGTGCATTCGATGATGATTCCACAATGGAACGTACTGTTTCCATGTGGGCTTCGAGATCCCTGTCAACCAGTGAATCATCAACAACAGGCCAGTCACACATGTGCACTGAATCCAGTGCATCGCCCTCGACATTCTTCACAAGATTGGTGTACATCTCCTCTGCAAGATGAGGCATGAACGGTGCGATCAATTTCGTGGTCGTGACGAACACGTCATACAAGACCCGATATACTGCAAGTTTATCAGGATCATCTGCTTCTATCCATGTCCTTGGACGGATCAACTGTATGTACCATCTTGACAGATCTTCAAGTATGAACTCGGTAATGGAACGCATTGCTTTGTGAAGTGCATATTCTTCCATCGCCGAGTCCACATCACTAATAACAGACTGCATGCGGGACAATATCCACCTGTCCTCTTTGCGAAGGTGTTCTGAAACAGATTCAAGTGATACTTTTTTAGGGTCGAAATTATCAAGAGCCATGTAAGGGAGAGGGAACCTGTACACGTTCCAAAAGATGTTCATTGTCCTGTGAACAGTAGCAACCTCTTCCCATAGGAACTTCAGGTCATCCCAGGGAGCACTTGCTGACAATATGTATGCTCGCAGTGTATCAGCACCATATTTTCCAATGACCTCATGAGGCTCAACAACATTACCGATGCTCTTTGACATTTTCTTGCCGTCTTTATCAAGCGTAAAACCATGCATGAGAACGCTCTTGTATGGTGCTTTTCCGAATGCAACCATACTCGCACCCAGTTGTGAATAGAACCATCCTCGTGTCTGGTCGTGACCTTCTGTGATGAAATCTGCAGGCCAATTATCCTCAAACGATTCTTTTGTATGCGGGTATTTCAATGTAGCCCACGATGCTACTGCAGAGTCGAACCACACGTCAAATACATCTTCTACACGTGACATGATTCCGCCGCACTCACACTTGATGGTAATTTTGTCCACATATGGGCGATGGAGTTCTATCGTCTCATCGGCATCTGAGCGTTCAATAAGTTCCGCTTTGGTGCCTATTACATCAATAGTTCCACAAGTACTGCATTTCCACACAGGTATCGGAATTCCCCAGTATCGCTGGCGTGAGATACACCAATCGCGTGCACCTTCAACCCAATCCTTAAAACGCGCAGAACCAGCCCAGTCAGGATACCAGTCAACCTTTTTGATCTCGGACAGCATACTCTCTTTGAGTGCCGATATCTTCAGGAACCATTGTTCGGTCGCAAGATAAATGATCGGTGTATTACAGCGCCAGCAGTGTCCATAACGGTGAGTGATCTTCTTTTCAGAGAGAAGCAGACCCCTCTCCTTAAGGTCTTCAATAACGATCCTGTTTGCGTCTATGATATTCATTCCGGCATACTTCCCTGCTTCTTCCGTGTAACTGCCGTTTGAGCCGACCGGACAGAATATAGGAATACCATTCTTGATACCAACCTCAAAATCGTCCATACCATGTCCAGGGGCGATGTGTACACAACCTGTGTTCTCTGCAGTTACGTAATCTGCAAGATAGACCTTGTGTTCGAACTTTGCCTGTTTCGGAACAATGTCTGCAAGTGGATGTTCGTAAGACAATTTTGTCAGTTCTTCCCCGAGCATTGTTTCAAGTACATCATAAGCCGTGTATTTGCCCATCCTGAGAACATCCTCAACAAGTTCTGATGCTACTATCAGTTTCTCCTCATGCCCGCCAGGTGCGGTCGCACGAATCTTCGAATATTCAAATGATGGATGGGCGGCCACTGCCATATTTGAAGGAATGGTCCATGGGGTTGTTGTCCATATTACAATAAATGTGTTATCTTCGCCTTTTAACTTAAATTTGACATAGATCGATGGATCGGTCTGGTTATCATATTCAACTTCAGAGTCAGCGATTGCAGTTTCGCATCGTGGGCACCAGTTGACCACACGTTTACCCTGCTCAAGTAATTTTTTTTCCTGTGCCTGTTTGAGAGTCCACCATGCGGCTTCGATGTACTCATCCTTCAGCGTCATGTAAGGGTCTTTCCAGTCAAGCCATACACCGAGCGTGTTGAACTGCTCCGTCATATCGTCTTTTTGATTCAGTGCAAATTCCTTGCATTTCTCTATGAAATTGCCGACACCATAGGTCTCGATGTCTTTTTTTGACTTGAAACCAAGTACACCTTCAACTTTTACTTCGATAGGTAATCCATGCATATCCCATCCTGCACGATCGATTATAGCATGATTATTCATGGAACGGTATCGCAGGATGGAATCCTTGATGATTTTATTCCATGCGGTACCGAGATGGATATTTCCTGTGGTATATGGGGGTCCGTCCACGAAAAAGAACTTTTTGCCCCCTTTCCTGAATTCGCGCACCTTTGAGTACGCATCAATCTCTTGCCAGAACGCATGTATCCTTTTTTCTATGTCGTTTGCGTCATATTGATTGGTGATTTCCTTTATCATAATAAGTGGTCTCCATGAATAAGATGATTTTTATCTTTCCTAAATACAGTAATTAATTTAAATGCTTTGGGTTTTAACCGGAATTCGACCATAAACACGCAATCTTTAAAACTGTCGGGATACTTTATGACATCACTATATAGGGTTCTATTGCATAGAGAACAGGTGATAGATTGAAGATAAGATCCAGAGTCCAACTTAGGAAAAGTGTAAAAAATAAATTGATGGATGAACTTACAACCACGTTCGGAGACATTATTAAAGAACTCAAGGACAGTAAATTCGAAACTGCTCTCATAGATACTTTCAATGTTATCCTGATAGATGGAAAACTCCTTTTGTTCTCTACAAATGGAGAATATTTCCCTACAGTCCGCGGTGCGATTGAACTTGGACTTGCAAAACACATAGTGGTTGTAGATGCAGGTGCTGTGCGGTTTGTGGTCAATGGCGCTGATATCATGTGTCCCGGCATCGTAAGTGCCGATTCTGACATCAAAGAAGGCGATCTGGTCATTATAAAGGATGAAACACACTTTAAACCACTTGCTATAGGACGTGCATTGATCTCTGGAGATGCAATGGTCGGTGAATCGGGAAAAGCGATAAAGTCGTTGCACTATGTAGGGGATAAGTTGTGGAATATCGATGTTTGAGTACCACATGAGAGTATATCATTTAAAATATGATGAATGTCTAAACCAGTAACATTATAATAAGTCAATACATCACTAAAGTCAAATAAGTCTGGCTCGAATCATAATGACAAACTTAATTAAGATTAATATTAATACATCACAATATATCACTAAAGTTTTATAGAACAAAGGTGTGGATTATGGCAAAAATTATGAATAAAATATTTGGCAATGGCACAAGACCTACAAATAGCATTGATGAATATACGGATCTTGATCTTGGCAAATACGAAGAAGTTATGGATGATGAACCAGCAGAAACATACATCAGAGTTGCGGAACTCACAAATCTTAACGAACTGCCTGGTTTGAAAAAAGAGATTTATGACGGCAATATTTTGATGATCGATATCTCAAACATCAAGGCCGACAAACTTCTGCTTGACCGTGCGTTAAAGGACCTCAAAGACGTTGTTATAGACGTCCGCGGCGATATTGCAGGAATCAAGGACGATCAAGTACTGGTTACCCCAACCGGCATCAGGATCGACAGATCAAAAATTATCGGTGCCAGATATTGACCACAGAGCAAAATCCACAACAGACTTTCGATACTTTCACATCCTGTCCTCTGTGCCATGAGGACTTGATCATTCACTGGATTAGTGACAACATTCCTTTTTTTGGCGAAGTAATGTATATCACTGCGCTTTGTGATTGTAGTTTCAGGTTTGCAGACACAATGATCCTAACGCAGAAAGAACCCGTGCGTTATGAAATGACGGTTGAGACAATTGATGATCTTGATGCAAGAATTGTTCGCTCGACTTCTGGAACTATAAGGATTCCTGAGATTGGCATCGAGGTGGAACCTGGTATGATCTCGGATTCCTATGTGACCAATATCGAAGGTGTATTGGATAGGATACAAGATGTTGTCGTAACAGCATCCAAATGGGTCAAGGATGATGAAGAGAAATACGCGATCAGTCTGGATATCCTGAAAAAAATGAATGATGCAAGATTGGGTAAACAAAAACTCACAATCATTATTGAAGACCCGCTTGGCAACAGTGCCATAATATCTGACAAAGCAATTTCTAAAACTTTAACACCAGATGAAGCAAGTGACCTTAAGACAGGCATGATAATATTTGATGTAGATTCATCTGAAATTACTGTTGATACATCTGATAATGCACAGCCGCTTGGGGAATGAGATTTCTCTATTCTTATTTGTTACTTTTTTAAAAATTATCGGATCTACATTTTTTGTGTAATGGAAATGTCTATAAGCAATGCATCAATTTATCTAAAAAACATTCAAATAATCGAGTGAAAGCATGGCAGAACAAGAAAAGGAAGCAGCACTTCCTGCAAAAGAGAATTTCAGTGAATGGTACAATGAGCTGCTGCGTGCAGCCGAGATAATGGATGTACGTTATCCTGTAAAGGGATTATACGTCTGGCATCCTTTTGGTTTTTCTATCAGAAAGAACGTTTATGCCATCATCAGGGAACTGCTTGACAAAGACCATCAAGAGACACTCTTTCCACTTCTTATCCCTGAACATGAGTTCATGAAAGAAGCAGAGCACATAAAAGGCTTTGAGGAAGAGGTCTATTGGGTGACACATGGTGGAACCAGTCCGCTTGAGGTCAAACTTGCACTTCGCCCAACAAGTGAGACTGCCATTTATCCAATGTACAAACTGTGGGTACGCTCACATGCAGACCTTCCACTAAAACTTTACCAGATCGTGAACACGTTCCGATATGAAACAAAACACACACGTCCACTCATTAGACTTCGGGAAATTACATCATTCAAAGAAGCACATACCGTCCATGCAACATGGGACGATGCTGCCGCACAGGTCGATGAAGCAATACGCATCTACATTGAATTCTACCGCCAGCTTGGAGTCCCTGTCCTTCCGTCAAAAAGACCTGACTGGGACAAATTCCCTGGCGCGGATTATACCATAGCTGTCGATGCACTGATGCCTGATGGAAAGACACTTCAGGTCGGCACTGCACACCATCTGGGTAACACTTTTGCAAAGACATTCGATATTACATATGAAAACCCGGAAGGAGAACAAATCTTAGCCCAACAGACATGCTACGGGATATCTGAGCGTTCCATTGCATCAATGATCTCCATACACGGCGACGATAAGGGACTGGTGCTTCCACCACAGATCGCACCTATACAGGTTGTCATCATACCTATTATATTCAAGGACGGGACAGAAGTTCTCGAAGCATGTGAGAATGTAAGGTCAATCCTTGAATCTGCCGGCATACGCGTCAAGATCGATAATAGTGATAACCGCCCGGGTGCCAAGTATTACAAGTGGGAAATGCGTGGCGTTCCGATCAGAATTGAACTCGGACCGCGGGACTTGAAGAACAATGCTGCTATGGTAGTACGTCGTGACACCGGTGAAAAGGAACAGGTGCCGCTTGATGATATCAAGAACGAGATCTTGAAGAGGTTCGACAACATTCATGCAGACCTACTTGCAAAGGCAGAAAATAATGTACAGAGCCGCATATTCGATTGTGATACATTGGATGATGTCAAGGAAAAAATTTCACTGGGTATTGCAAGAGTATACTGGTGTGGTGAAAAAGAATGCGGTCTTAAACTTGAAGAAGATATCGGCGCAGGAATACTCGGGATCCCTACCGGACAGGATGAGAACGTCACCGGAAAATGTCCGGTATGTGGTGCAGATGCAACAACCAGAGTGTATGTTGCAAGAACATATTGATCGGCGATCAATTAACATTAACAACTGCCATTAACGTTTAAATACAGGCAATATATCGATCGCGACTACAAAATATGTTATTAATGATACCAGTGCAAATTTTGGGAAACTGGTAGATGAACTCGGGGTGCCAGTGCATACGGCAAACCCTGGTTTTGGAGCATTACGTCTGCCTGGACTTCAAAGATATGAAGCAGGATATGTAAAAGAATGAGTGGGTGGTGGTGCTATGTATCTTGCACAAATGTATGGTGTATCACAGACCGCACTTTCCGCACGTCTTTCATCAAACATAGTATTTTTCGCATTCTTTCCCCATCAGACTCAAAATATCCCATAATTCACCAGTCATATTTGCCACCCTCCTCTCAACAGTTCCATCAAGTGGAATTGCCAATTCCGTAATCCTCCTAAACAAGAAAAATATCTATTTCATAGTAGGACTCTGTGTAGGCTTCTTAACTTGATTCCTAACACAATTATTAGTTTCTTTTAACCCACACCTTAGCTTCCATTGGGCAATTGAATAAAGGAACAAACATAGCACCATAATCATTGACAATGCTTCAATTCTACTTTCTTTCTTCAAGTACACCTCTGAAACATGAAAGCTCTTATCTTTCAGAAACATAAACCCACGCTCAACATTGCCTTGACTTTTATAATACGATAATATTTCATCAACTGTAAGTTCAAGATCATTTGTCGCTAGAACAAATCGTCCCAGTTTTTCACGTTCTTGTGCTAATACCTGTTTATCGGCTTTGATTTTTGCCTTGATCAAATAACAAGTTTCAAGTTCTTCCCCCTTCTCTGGTCTTCTTTTTTTACCCCCTACCCTACGTGATTTTGACTCAATTGATAATTGTTCAAATTGATAACTTTGATGTTTATCAATCCACTTTTTTGTAGCTAAATTTGCATCCTTTTCACATGCATATTCCACTCGCTTCAATTTATTAAGAGATTTCGTTGCAGTTTCCAGTTTCCTCTTAATGTTGTTGTCAAAAGTCTTTTCCATTCGTGTTTTCATCGCTTTAGATTGGATCAATACCCACTTTTGTTTCATTCCCCCATATGACGATGTAGTTTCATAATACGAGTATCGCTGATCCGTACAAAATTCCAATTCAAAATCTGTATTCAGGAGATCTTTCACTTCATTGATCGTTGCAGGTACTCTTGTAATCCAAAGAGTTTTTTTACCTAATTCTGTGATGTTGTCTTCACTATAAATTGCACTATCTGCAATGTAATACACTTTTTCATCCAATTCAAGACTCTTCTAAATTTTCTTGACTGATTTTAATAATGTTGTTTTATCAGATGCATTTCCCGAAAGAGTTTCTACAAAAAGTGGTATTACTTCCTGATTACACACCATATTCAGTACAAAACGTTTAAGATCCCATCAATTATCTTTAGGGTGACCGTAAGTAATTTCAATGGAGTTGAGGTCAGTATCACGATTTTTATAATTTCCATATAAGCTGAAACTGGTTGTGTCATTGTGTAAAATATGTTTGTCAAATGGAACGTTTTTCATTGCTTTGAGAACTATCTTGTTGAAAAGTTCAGTACAACCGTGTTCATAAATTTTATCAAGTGTTCTCCCAAGAACGTCATCGTTGATATGTTCTGGAAGAATACCTTTTCCTAATAATCGTTTTGTTGGAAGGTTTTCAAAATATTTAGAATAAAGGTACAGTCGGCTTTCATTGAATCCCAAACCATTTGCACACATGGCTTTCATTACTGTGGAATGGGATAGATTATGATTTCGACTTTTTGGTATGTTGGCATCTATTATATTTGCAATACCAAGTTCGTCAAATGTTCCGCAAACTAATCCTAAATGTGATAGTGTTGTAGTTGTTATTTCCATCAGTTGTTCATCCCCTCAGATGAGTTTACTAATGAAATGGAGGAAGTTGATTAAAAAGATTTACTTTTGGGATTTACCTGCGGAAAGTGCGATTTTGATATCCTTTTCTGCCAGATTATTGTCAAAAGGAACCTCAAAATTATGCATGAACCTGAGAACATCGTCATGTAGTTCGACTTGCGGAGCAGTATAATTCACTTTTCACGATGTTTCATTATTCATTGTACAGCATAAATCAAAACATCACGAATTTCTAACTCAACCCTACAGCAACCCAGTCACAATCTTAACTGCCATTACCCAAAGCACAACACCAAACATCTGCTTGATGGTCTTTGATTTCATTTTGCTGTACATAAGGCGCGAGCCGACCTGCCCTCCAATGAATGCGGCTATAGCTGTATATGTCATAAGTTCTGCATTAAGATGTCCAGTTCCGAGGTGTCCCAAAAAACCGGATATCGATGAGAATATTACGATGAATCCCGATGTCGCCGATGCACGCTTCATCCCGAATCCAAGTGCGACAAGTACTGGCACGATAAACACTCCTCCCCCGGTGCCAAGTAATCCTGCAACCATTCCGATCAAAAATCCAAAACCAACTCCGGCCACTAAACGTTTTTTCACACCATTATCTGAAAGATTGGCCCCCTCGTCGCTGGTTTTGAAAAATATCATTCGTGCACCTGCAAGCACAAGTACAACACTAAAAGCCCAGAGGAGAGTTTCCACTGGTGTGAATTTTGTAAAATATGCACCAATGGGCGCTCCAATTGTGGACGCAATGATAAATGGGGCCGCAGTGTGCAGATCGACCATTCGTTTCCTCAGATATGTGATTGCGGCTGAACTTGAGGTAACAGCATTTAGCAAAAGGGCTGTTGGGATCGCGATAAGCATATCGATGCCAAGCCAATAGAACAACGGCACATATACAAGACCACCGCCAAGTCCCAGCATTGAGAATATCACTGCAATAAAGAATACCATTACAGCAATTGTAAGAGGTTCCATTTAATCACGCCCTGTATAATTGGTTATTTAACAAACGTGTATCACATAAGTAACTAACATCTGTTTATTTATTCTTAACTTCGAGTTTACAATCCACTGCAGACGGTGCATTCTGCCACCACCAAGAAATCCGTGCTGATGTTCGGATTTATTTGGATCGCATAATGTTAGACATTATCTGTACCACGAAAAAAACTCCTACACAAGAATTTATTATTTAGCATGAAAGTACCCTTAATCTTAACATTCCACGATAACCATTGTGAATAAAACAACAATCTCAAAGGATGTTTTTTCAACGGTTCGAAGAACTGAAATAAAGACAACTTATCCTGCCCAAAGAATAGTTGGAGTAATAACAAAAAAAGATTGTGCAAGGGGTACTTTCATTTTTTTGTGCATGTTATTCGAAGAATTTCATGTACGTTTTTTTGCATTTAATGTATAATTTGAATAATCTTTTTGTAAGGTCTTGGTAATGAAATATGCCGCCTGCGGCGGTTATTGCATTGATTTTTGTTTAGTCTAAACAAAAACATTTATTCGTAGATATTTTGTAACCATTCGAAAAGAAAAGTTGTAGGGTGTTTTGCACCCTAAAATACCCTTTGTTCCTTTTCCAGACATGGTATACATGCGATCTTGTCGTCAAGTATACGTGCATATTTTTCAATAACCATTTCACCACAGACATCACATTTCACTCTTTTGAATTGTACGGTAGGTGGTTTAATGTCATAATCGAATACATCACTGACTTCGATGAAAGCCGAATCCTGCATTGACATTACCATGTCAATAAATGGTTGTGAAATCTCGCCAGGCACTTTTGATGCGGGAACTCCACTATTTCGCTGCTGCATAGGGGGTGGTAAGACCGTACAAACCTATACACAATTTCAATTGATGTTGAAATACTTAAGCGTTTTGGTTTCAAATAAATTTGAAACACTCAATTGTGAAAATCTCTGGACAGGTAGAATTGACTGATTAATGTGTATGCGTGCTACTCGATATAATGTTTTTTAAACGCAGACACCTGATCCCTGCTGCCCACTACAGCCACAATGTCCTCTTCATTGATAACCATTGAAGGGACAATGTCAGTAATGACCTTATTATCACGTTCGATCCCGATAATTGTGCATCCCACCGTATGCCTGATATCCAGTTTTGCCACAGATTTACCAATAAGATCGGATCCTTTGTGAACATGGTGTTTTTCAATCTCGATACCTTCATAGAGCATGATGTCCTCATCAATGTCTTCACATACACGATTCATGCATGTTGCTGTCATTTTTGCAAGCATCTGGCCAGCTACTATTGAAAGTGAAGCAACATAATCCGCACCGGCTTTGTATATTTTTTCAATGGACGTCACCGAATTTGCTCTTGCAAGTATGGTGGATTTTGGGTTTAAACTTCGTGTTATGAGTGTTGCAAATATCACGTTTGTATCATCATTCAAGGTAACAATCACTGTTGATGCACTTTCCACTCCTGCTTCTTTCAGTACATCTTCATCTGCGCCATTGCCTATAACATATTCAAAGTTTACACTCTCAAGTGCATTTTTATTCAAATCGACAACCACAAAACGAACATCGTTATCCTGAAGTACTTCCACTATTTGTTTGCCAACATCCCCATATCCGAGTACTATCAGATGTCCATTTTTAATCATTTTATTCACCATTTAGTTGTTGTCGATATATGAAGTGCTCATTATCGTGTTAATTTTTTTAATTTGGATAGTTGTTCAGTAGTACCAATTGCAAGAAGCACAGAATTGTCTTTTATAATATCTCCTGCGTGTGGATTAAAAGAAAGGCTACCACTTTTCCATATTCCTACAATGTTTGCACCGGTTCGCTCGCGGATCGCGGCAGTTTCAAATGTATTCCCGATCAATTGGCTTTTTGGATATATCGGGAATTCCACGATGCTAACTCCCTCGAAAAATTCGGTTGCACCTGTAAGTCTGCTTACGAAAGGATCAATAGCCTTTTTACCAATAAACCGGCCAAACAGGGATTTTGGTGAAACGACTCTGCTTGCTCCGGCATATCTCAAATATTTTGCTTTGGAGGTATCCTCAACCATTGCAATTACATCGACATCAGTGTATTCACGTGCTGTTAAAACGATATTTGCATTTTCTTCATCAGTATCATTTGCAATAACAACTCTTGCTGTATCGATATTTGCATTTTTAAGCGCTTCCTCATTACTTGCAGAACCAAATATACAGGGTATCTTCTTTTCTACCAGTTCATGTATCAAATGCTCATCATTATCGACAATTATGAATGAAATTCTATGATCTTTCAGTTCATTGATCAATGTTTCCACAAGTCGGTTGTACCTGCATATTATAATGTGGTCGGTCATACCCTCAGGAGCCTTCAAGGGCAGCATTACTTTAATCGTCCTTTCAAGCCAGGGTGTAATTACGAGTGGGAACATCAATCCAAATATCATAATTACGCCGGATAGTTGGACAACTACGGAAAATATCCTTCCTATATTAGAAGTAAAGACAACGTCTCCATATCCTACTGTGGTCATACTGCTCATTACCCAATAAACAGCAGTTATGAGGTTTGCCTGTTCAGGATGTAGTTCAATTTTGGATAAATATATGAAGATCAGACTGTAAACGATCGTTAAGTTGACCACAGTTGCAACATATACTACGATTGACTTGCGGCTACCAAGTTTTGGAAATTTCATGCCATCATCCCTCAGTCCATATTAATATCAGACATCGCATTGTTACTCATGGTATATGTATAACTGTTTTGATATATTTTGTGGGAATATTTTAAAATCCGTGCACGATATATGGTCCAAATATCATTAGCAGGAATGATGCAAGCACCACCAGCGAAAATGATCCTGCAATCGCACCAGATAATCGTTCTGCTTTTGATTCATCGCCTGTTATGCGAAGTACAAATGAGTGTATGTAGTCTCTGAAAACATGTCCACCATCAAGTGGCACGGCTGGAAGACAGTTGAAAAGCCCTACATAGAAGTTCAACCATCCGACCCACAGAAGCGTATTTGCTATCCAGAATATACCGATTCCAAGCGGTTCGCCCCATCCGACCGGATGGTAAAATTGTGCGAGTGTACCGCTAAAGCCTGGGAATCCTTCTCCTGCAAAACCAATTATCGGAAGTCCGAAGATGATGATCCATCCGGTTGGGCCATCAAGCATTGAAGGGATACCTTTGAGCATGTGAAGATATGTATTTGCCGGAAATTCTCCGACCGATATGCCAAGAGGTGTACTTCTTACACCGTCAGATCCATAATATACACCAAGGAATCCTTTTTCATCAACTCCATCCGGATGTTGGGCAAGTTCTACGTCAAACCCTATCGTTGAATTTTGTTCAAGCGTTTGGTTTGCTGGTAGTACTTCAACATGTATTGTCTGGCCTGCCTGTGTGGAATTCATGAATAGTATAAACTCTTCGGAAGAGTGCATGGATGTATTGTCGATCATTAACATGTACATACCTTCTTCAAAACCTGCCGCTTTTGCAGGCGAGTCTTCAACAACTCCTCTAACGTAGACGCCGATTATGTCTTCTTCTATTTTTTCACCTGCTTTTACGTCATAGATCGAAACAACCCTGTCTTTCGCAGCATGTACTTTTACAATTGAACCCGGTTCAACTGTGCTGGTGTACAAAATAACGTCATGAGCATTTTGAACTGATATGTCGTCAATTCCGGTAATTACCATTCCATCTCGTATTCCTGCTTCAAATGCAGGTGAACCCGGAGTAACATTAACAATCATTGTATCACTCAGGGGTTCAATTGCCCCCAAAACGGGGCCAAAGAATAATAGGAATGCTACAAAAGCCACTACAAAGTTTGCCATCACACCTGCTGCCAGTATTCTTGAACGTTGGTTACGTGTTGCTACTTTATCCGGATCAATGACTGTTTTCATTTCCCCATATTCATTTTCTTCTTTACTTATCCCGAACAGTTCTTCTTCATCAGGTTCGGCAAATCCTCCAATCGGTACAATGGCAACCAGAAGTCCCATTGATTTTACACGTATATTCTCTACTCTGCACAGTATCGCATGTGCAAATTCATGGACTACGAGTGTTACAATAAGTGCAATAAGTCCCCATGTGAATGGGATGAACTCATTGACTCCTGGAATTAATAGTAGATTTCGTGCTTCATTGAATTTTCCCGGCTCTGGCATTGCATTATTTTGAAATGATGAAAGAAGTGCTACATCAGAGAGTATTATTATCAGGAACATTACGGCCATGCCTACAAACATGAGTGGGATGCCAATATTTGCAAATAATCTCCAAAAACTTTTTGGTTTTGCCAATGTGTTTAACAGATTCTGGCCGCGCTGGGTTCGTATCATAAGCACTGGGCCGTATGTGCTGGTGTTATATTTTTCAAGTATGCCTCGTTTGTTAAGCATTGAGACTATTGCCCAGTACAAAATAAATATTACTAATACAATCGTTGTGGTATTCAAATGAATTCTCCGTGTTTGTAATGTGAGTAAAGGTGACAAAGTGATAAAATTCAATATAAGTTTAATATAAAATCACTGCAATTAAGAATTTGGTGTTTATAATGTTCATTGTTGTATATATAACTGCAGGGAATGCAGATGAAGCAAAAAAGATCGCATATGCGCTTGTATCGAACAATCTCGCAGCATGTGTAAATATGCATCCTATAAATTCAGTGTATGTGTGGGGTGGAAAAGTTGAATATGATTCGGAGATCGCTATGTTTATCAAGACAACATCTGATAAATTTGATGAGATAAGTGACATGGTACATTCAATCCACAGTTACGACCTGCCATGTGTAATTTCATGGGAGATCAAGGGTGATGAAGATTATTTGGATTGGATATCGGGGCGCGTGCATAAAAGTGATTGAAGAATACATGCGCATAATCTTTATGTACTAGTAATGTTATTCAAAGGTTCGCTTTACGTTAATTTAAGTTTAGTATAATTGTATGTTCTTATAATTCATATTAAATGGATGTTCGAACGCAGCAATTGCGTGAGTAAGATACATTATAATACAATCTTGCGGAGGAGCATTAATGAGTAGAAAATCTCAACAAAAGATAACAAGGAAGACTAATCCTAGGATCCCTGCTTTAATTTCAGTGTTAAAGGATGCATCACGTGACAATGACGCGCCGATCTGGAGAAACATTGCGAAAAGACTTGAAAAGCCAAGCAGGCAGTATGATTCAGTGAATCTGAGTACTATAAATAGACACTCAATCGAGAACGAAGTAGTCATTGTGGCTGGTAAGGTTCTTGGTGCTGGAGCAATTGGTCATGCAGTAACTGTTGTGGCATTAGGGTTTAGTGGTGTAGCAGCAGAAAAGATAACCGATGTCGGAGGCAAATGCCTGACAATCGAACAGATACTCAATGAAATTCCGAGTGGGTCTGGAATAAGGATTTTACAATAGGTGTTAAAAATGACGGTTATTGATGCAGATGGACTCATTATGGGACGGCTTGCAAGTATGGTTGCAAAACGTTTGTTGGCAGGAGAAGAGATCGGAATCGTAAATGCAGAAAAAGCAGTGATTTCCGGTACCAAGGTAACTACATTTGAAGAATATAAAGTAACAAGGGTAAGAGGTACACGTGAATTTGGACCTTACTTCCCAAAAAGACCAGATAGGATCCTAAAGAGGACTGTACGGGGTATGCTTCCATACAAACGATTAAGGGGAAAGGAAGCAATGGGCCGATTAAAGATCTATGTAGGCGTTCCATCTGAATTTAAGGATGCAGAACTCATTACGGTTGAAAGTGCAAACATGAACCGATTAAGTTCGATAAAATACGTCAGACTCGGGGAATTAAGCACATACTTAGGTGCAAAGTTCTAAGGAGGATTATTCATGGCTGCAAAAATTATCAATTCATCAGGTAAGAATAAGACCGCAATTGCCCGTGCAACTATTACAAAAGGCACAGGCAGAACGCGGATAAATAAAAAACCAATAGAGATATACGACCCGGAATTTGCGAAACTCAAGATACTTGAGCCGCTTATGCTGGCAGGAGATAAAGTTGTATCCGGTATAGATATTAATGTAAAGGTCAGCGGCGGCGGGATCATAGGTCAGGCAAATGCAGTAAGGACTGCAATTGCAAGAGGAATTATCGAATGGACCAATGATACCGAGATCCGTGATGCATTTGCAGAATATGACCGCAATTTAATTGTCAATGATTCCAGACAAAAGGAAACAAAGAAATTTGGCGGATCAGGTGCACGTGCAAGAACCCAGAAATCTTACAGGTAGGATCTTAAAATATGATTCCAGTTCGATGTTTCAGCTGTGGCAAGGTAATTTCCAATAGTTGGGAAGAATATAAGAAACGCACCGGTGAGGGCGAGGACAAGGCAGCAGTAATGGATGACTTAGGTCTTTCAAGATATTGTTGCAGGAGAATATTCCTGGCTCATGTAGAATTGGTTGATACAGTAGCACCATACCAGTAAAGGGGCTGCAGGGTAGTCTGGACCATAATTCGGCGTTCAGATCTCACCCCCTCATTCCTGTTTTTTGCAGGAATGCTGGTATTTAATTTAATAAATGTAACTTAAATTGAATAGAATGACGACCACATTTCGGAGGGATTCCGAATAAAACATTTGAATATTATATTAATAAAAATTACAATTACAGTATATGGTCATGATTGATCCGCTTAGGACCATATCATTGAACCGTATTCGTTTTTATACATAGTTCTGTTAATGGATATTACAACTTAGGGTGATTAATTGAGTAAACAAGTTTATACCAGATATGAGCGTGCGAGAATTGTTGGTGCAAGATCACTTCAAATCTCAATGGGAGCTCCTGTTTTAATAGATGATGAATCAACTGATTCGTTATATCTTGCAATGGAAGAACTTGACCGGGATGTAATTCCAATTACGGTCAAAAGAGATTAGATCTAATTGAGGTGAATTTATGGAGATTACAGATAAAGTTGTAGAAGAAAATGTGGAAAATTTAGACGTTAATGCGGAAGTAAAAGGATCCACAACACTTGTTCCTATTGATGAATACCTGGCTGCAGGAATACACATCGGTACACAGCAG
The DNA here is from genome assembly GCA_023544565.1 of Methanosarcinaceae archaeon. Taxonomy (GTDB): domain Archaea; phylum Halobacteriota; class Methanosarcinia; order Methanosarcinales; family Methanosarcinaceae; genus Methanovorans. The sequence goes on along the minus strand of JAMJFS010000004.1, from coordinate 34,657 downwards.
AAAACACAGAACATGATGCGTTTCGTATATCGTGTTCGAACAGACGGGTTATATGTTCTTGACATCCAGGCAACAGATGAACGTATCAAGCTTGCTGCAGATTTTCTTTCCAAATACGACCCTTCCAAGATCCTTGTAGTATCTGCACGCCAATATGGTCAGTATCCTGCAAAGATGTTCGCAAAAACGATCGGTACAAAAGCGATGGTTGGCAGATTCATTCCTGGTAAACTTACAAATCCAAATCTGGAAGGATTCTATGAGCCGGATGTAATTGTTGTAACAGATCCAACAGGTGATGCACAGGTTATTAGGGAATCTGTGAACATCGGTGTTCCTGTGGTCGGACTTTGTGATACCAACAACATGACATCTAATGTGGACATGGTAATTCCTACGAATAACAAAGGTAGAAAGGCATTATCCCTTGTATACTGGTTATTGGCAAGAGGTATTGCACAGGCGAACGGTATTCCGTTCAATTATGAGGTCACAGACTTCGAGCCTGGATTATAGGACTATATTCCTAATTACAATTGTAATCGTAGAATAAATGGTAGAATACTATCTACAAGTGATCGTAGGTGGCATACTACTATTATTTTGAAATTTAAGAATTGTAAAATTCCCACTATCTATGATGTGATGATCGGTAATATGAGACAACCAACAGTTGCAGGACAATTCTATCCGCTAAATTCAAAGGCTCTCAAAAAAGAGGTCAGCAGGTGCTTTAGCGGTATTGACATATCACAGCGCGATGTGATCGGTGCTGTTGTACCGCATGCCGGATATACGTATTCGGGTCCGGTGGCAGCACAGGCATACGCAGTACTCCCAAAGGCAGATACTTATATCATACTGGGGCCAAACCATACGGGTTTAGGTTCGCTTGTATCGGTGTCTCGGGACACATGGTCAACGCCGTTTGGGAACGTTGAGACTGATATTGAACTTGCAAGATCACTTGCAGGCAGTATTGTGGATATTGACGAACTTGCCCATAATTTTGAGCATTCTATTGAAGTCCAGTTACCGTTTTTGCAGCATCGGTTCGGAAACGATTTCAAGATATTACCAATATGTATGGGATTGCAGGACGAAGAGACTGCAGTAGAAGTTGGTAATGAGATCGCCCGTGCAGTATCTGAAAGCGGTAAAAAAGTAGTGATAATCGCATCAAGTGATTTCACCCACTATCAACCTGCTGACATTGCACATGGTGTGGATAAGCATCTCATTGAAGCAATTCTGGATATGGACGTTCCTGAATTCTATAGACGACGCGCTGAGAAGAATATTTCTGCATGTGGCTATGGTCCGATCGCAGCAATGGTTACTGCAGTAGGTGCTCTTGGAGCAAAAAAAGCATCTCTTCTCATGTATGCAACAAGCGGTGATGTGACAGGAGACATGTCTGCTGTTGTCGGATATGCAGCGATCATTGTAGAATGATATTGATCAATTTAGTGGGTAATGTTTGCTTGTAACAGGCAATTCAAAGGAGTAATTATCAATGATAACTTGTTCTGCACCGGGGAAGATATACATATTTGGTGAACATGCGGTGGTCTATGGTGAGAACGCCATATGCTGTGCAGTTGACCTTCGAACTCGCGTGCATATTGAACATGACGAATCTGCAATTATCAGTATAGAGTCGGTTCTTGGTAAGACAGGCATTGATTTTGAGATACATCCTTATGTTTCAGCGGTTATCGAGCGAATGCGGGAATTTGCATCGATCAAAGGTATACGTATCAAGATCGAATCCGATATCCCAGTAGGTTCCGGTGTAGGTTCATCGGCTGCTGTAACGGTTGCAACGATTGCGGCATTGAACCGGATGTTTGATTGTAATTTGACCCTTGAGAAGATTGCAAAACTTGGGCATGAGGTCGAAATTCAGGTTCAGGGTGCAGCAAGTCCTACTGATACTTATGTCAGCACAATGGGTGGTGTGTTTATGATACCACAGCGAAAGCAGTTGAAAAACATCGAATGCGGGATTGTCATCGGCAATACGAACGTATTATCATCTACAAAAGAACTTGTTGCAAATGTCGCAGAATTGCGAAAAAATTATCCACAGATCATAGGTCCGGTTCTCTCGACAATTGGCAGTATGTCTGAAATTGGCGAAGAACTGGTTGACAATAGCGATTATATCTCGATCGGAAAATTAATGGACATCAATCACGGATTACTTGATTCTATTGGCGTTGGCAGCTTTGAACTGTCGTCACTCGTCTACGCAGCACGTAGCAGTGGAGCATTTGGTGCAAAGATCACAGGTGCTGGTGGTGGCGGTTGTATGGTGGCATTGATGGACAAAGCCAAAACCGAGGCTGTTGCCGGTGCAATAAATGAAGCCGGCGGAAGTTCGATCATCACAAACGCAACAGAACATGGTGTCATGGTGGAGTCGAATTTATGAATAAAACCGATGACACCACAAATTTAACAATATTGAAGATTGGTGGTAGCATTATCACAGATAAGAATGCAGGCGATGGCACTGCAAACTATGATGAGATCAAGCGGATCGCAGGTGAAATATCAAAATATAAGGGTAGGTTGATAATTGTTCACGGTGCAGGGTCATTCGGACACCCACAGGCAAAGAAGTATGCACTTATCGAGAAGTTCGATGCTAAAGGTACGCTTATTACTCATGAATCCGTAAAAACGCTCAACCGTATTGTCGTGGAATCCCTGAAGAATGCAGGGGTGGATGCTGTTGGAGTGCACCCAATGGGCAATACTGTGTCTGAAAATGGAAGAATAACACAGATGTTCCTTAATAATATTCATTTAATGCTTGACAATGGTTTTGTACCTGTGCTGCACGGTGATGTCGTTATGGATACAAAACTAGGGGCATCCGTGCTGTCAGGCGACCAGATAGTGCCTTATCTTGCAGTGCAATTTGGTGGTGCAAGGATTGGTATCGGAAGTGCAAAAGACGGTGTGCTTGACGATGTAGGTGCAACAATTCCAACGATCATATCCTCAAATTACAAAGATGTTAAAAAACATATCGGTGAGTCAGAAAGTACTGATGTCACCGGAGGGATGCTCGGAAAGGTTGGTGAACTGTTAAAACTTTGCGAAACATCAAGTATCACTTCATACATATTCAATGCAGGAAAGTCTGGGAATGTTTCAAGGTTTTTAAGCGGCGAGGACATCGGGACCGCTATTACAAAATGAAAAGTATTGATTTATAATTTGGAATTGAAATTAGAGTTGTAATTTGAATTAAATAAATAAATAAATAAATAAATAAAAATATGAATAATAACTCAAAGGAGGATAGATAATTACCACATCTCAAAGAAAGATAGAGCATCTGAATTTATGTGTAACCAGTCCGGTAGAGTCCAGAAATGTTCGTGCAGGGTTCGATGATGTAATTCTGGTGCACCGTGCACTCCCTGAGGTCAGTATGGATGCGATAGATCTATCTGTTGATTTTATGGGTAAACGTCTGAATGCACCTTTTATGATCGCATCCATTACAGGCGGACATCCTGATACTTTGGGCATAAATGCATCGCTTGCAAAAGCAGCTGAAGAAGTTGGCATAGGTATTGGTGTCGGAAGTCAGAGAGCAGCGATCGAAGATCCAAAACAGGAAGACTCATTCAGGGTGGTTCGTGACGAGGCACCAAATGCATTTATTTATGGTAATGTGGGTGCTGCCCAGATCAAGGAATATGGTATTGAAGGCATTGAGAAAATGATGGAAATGATCGATGCCGATGCAATGGCAGTGCACCTTAATTTTCTTCAGGAGGCTGTCCAGTCGGAAGGAGATCGGGATGCATCAGGTACACTTGATGTAATTAAAGAGATATGTTCCATGAAAATACCTGTAATTGCAAAAGAAACAGGTGCGGGAATATCAAATGAAGATGCCAGGCTTTTGAAAAAGGCTGGTGTGTCTGCGATCGATGTTGGCGGTGTTGGAGGTACAAGTTGGTCAGGTGTCGAGGTTTATAGGGCAAGTGCCCGCAATGACATCTTATCGGAACTTCTCGGAGAGTTGTTCTGGGACTTTGGAATTCCAACAGTCGCAAGTATAGTTGAATGCAGTAGATCACTTCCGGTCATAGGCACCGGTGGCGTCAGGACAGGTCTGGACATTGCAAAGTCGATTGCTGTCGGTGCGAATGTTGCAAGTGCAGCACTACCTTTTGTAGGGCCTGCAATGAATGGTACAGATAAAGTCGTCAACGTTTTGACGAGTATGTTAAATGAATTGAAAGTAACAATGTTCCTTTGCGGATGTGGAAATATTGAAAAATTGCAAACAACTCCGGCTGTAATAACAGGTTGGACACTTGAATACCTGACACAACGCGGGTTTGATGTAAAGGATCTTGCTGTCCGTTCAAACGTTGTATGAGTTCACGACACCGGAAACGAGAAAAATTCTCAATTAGGCCGAATTAACTCGTATTATCTATTTATAAAACAGTTATTAAAAAAATGCAAAATTCACAGTCATTTGTTCAAAAAAAGTGAACATTTAAACATGTTAGAATAAGTTCGAAATTGGAACTAAGGTTAGAGATAAATATAGAATACAGTTAGAATTAGAAATTTATAAAGAGGTTAATTAATGACAGAAATAGGAATAATTGCAGTTGGCGGATATAATGAAATGGGCCGCAACATGACTGCTGTAAGAGTTGATGAGGATATTATCATCCTTGATATGGGTCTCAGGTTAGACCGTGTACAGATCCATGAAGATGTTGAGATCGATAATATGCATTCTCTTGAATTGATCGAGATGGGTGCGATCCCTGATGATACTATAATGAAACAGATCGATGGTACAGTGCGTGCAATTGTATGTACGCATGGGCATCTTGATCATATTGGTGCAATACCAAAGTTGGCACACAGGTATAATGCTCCGATCCTTGGTACTCTTTATACTGCTTCCCTTATAAAACAGCAGATCCAATCTGAGCGCAAATTCAGTGCCAAGAACAAGATCATCACATTGAATGCAGGTGGAATTTATCAGGTAACAGAGGATGTATCTATCGAATTTATCAGGGTACAGCACAGTATAATTGATTCGGTCTTTGCTGCAATACACACACCGGCAGGTGCAATCTTGTATGCATGTGATTTCAAACTTGACCGAACGCCTACACTTGGTGAGGCACCGGACTTTGATAGGTTGAGAGAACTTGGTAAGGAAGGTGTGATAGCTATGATCACGGAAAGTACCAATGCAGACCGTGCAGGCAAGACCCCTTCGGAGAGAATTGCACATGATATGGTTCGCGATGTGCTGCTTGGCACAGAAGAATCTGATGTCGGTATGATCATTACAACTTTTGCGTCACACATCGCACGGATCAATTCAATCATTCAGGCAGCAGAAGAGATGGGTAGGATCCCTGTTCTGATGGGACGTTCAATGGATAGATATGTGGTGACTGCAAGTAAACTTGGATACATCAAATTGCCCAAGAATATCGAGGTTTATGGAAAACGAAATGATATCGAGAAGGCGTTTAAGAAAATTATTGCTGAAGGTAAGGAGAAATACCTGCCTATTGTCACAGGTCATCAGGGGGAGCCTGGTGCAATACTTGGCAGGATCGCAAAAGGCGAGACTGCATATAAAATAGAGTCAGGCGACCGTATCATTTTCTCTGCAAATGTGATCCCAACTCCAATGACACAAGCAAACCGCTATGCTCTGGAGACTAAGCTTCGAATGCGCGGTGCAAGGATCTATGATAATGTACATGTTTCCGGTCATGCATATCGTGAAGACCACTGGGAACTATTGCGATTGGTTAAACCTACGCATGTGATTCCTGCTCATGGGTTTATTGCTATGCATGCAGCATACATTGAGATGGCTGAAGATGCAGGATATGAGTTAGGAGATACATTGCATCTGCTCAGAAATGGTGAAGAGTTATATATAGAGGAATAATATAGAAATATAATATAAAGTATATATCAATCAGATTGTGATCGAACATGAATGTAATTGATGAAATTAAAAAACGAAGTGTACATGTTGATAAGGCTATAGGGGAGATGCTCCCCATCACGCAGCCTGAAGAACTCTACAAAGCTTCGCGGTATTTACCTGATGCTGGCGGTAAACGCCTGCGTCCTGCTACTGTGATACTTGCGGCTGAGGCTGTAGGCTCAAATGTCGATGCTGTACTTGCAGCAGCTGTTGCTATAGAACTTGTACACAATTTCACATTGATTCATGATGACATCATGGATAAGGATGATATTCGCCGTGGCATGCCTGCTGTTCATGTAAAATGGAGTGATGCAGGTGCCATTCTTGCAGGTGATACGTTATATTCAAAATCTTTTGAGATACTTTCGCGTATCAAGGCTGATCCGGAGCGAATTGTCAAGTCCATTGAACTTTTGTCCAGAACATGTACTGAAATATGTGAAGGGCAATGGATGGATATTGATTTTGAGAGCCGTGATGATGTTATGGAAGAGGAATATCTTGAAATGGTCGAGAAAAAGACCTCTGTCCTTTATGCCGCATCTGCAAAGATCGGTGCATTGCTTGGCGGTGCATCAGATGAAGTTGCAGAGGCATTATACGAGTATGGGCGTTTGATCGGCATTGGTTTCCAGATATATGATGATGTGCTTGACCTGGTAACTCCAGAGGATGTTCTTGGGAAAGTGCGCGGCAGTGATCTGATGGAGGGCAAAAAGACTGTAATTGCTATCCATGCATTAGGTCATGGCGTAGATCTTGACATATTTGGAAGCGGCAGTGCTACTATTTCACAGATCGATGAGGCTGTCAAAATACTGGAAGATTCCGGTTCTATCGGTTATGCAAGTGATCTTGCAATTTCATATATACAGCAGGGTAAGGCAAAACTGGATATTCTGGAAGATTCCGACGCAAAAGATGTGCTTCTTGCAATTGCTGACTATATGATCGAAAGGTCATATTGAGGCTACTTTAAAACAGTAATAAATTATTACAATATTTGGTCAAGTCAGGGTAAATTTATTATCCAATTATGTTTTATGGGATAATATGTTTCATTTTAATAAATCAAAGATCGCAGCGCTGGAAATTTTTGTTCTTATAGCACTGGTATATTTGATATTTGAAATTCCGCTAAGTAATGAGATTACTCTGCTATTGTTCACTCTTTTAATAATTTTGCTGATTATGTTTGTTCTGCTTGTTCGAAGTTTGCTTGGATATGGGCATGATGGGAACAAAGAAACAAGCGAAAAATAAAAACAGTTTTGGCGGTTGAATCTTATAAGGCACCGCCAGTCCTCATTTTAATTCTGTATTTTACTATCTATTCATCTTTTTCCAAAACAGCCTGTGCAGCAGCCAGTCTTGCTATTGGCACTCGGTATGGGGAACAACTGACATAGTTGAGTCCGATCTTGTGCCCGAACTTGATCGACTGTGGGTCTCCGCCATGTTCTCCGCAGATGCCGATCTTGAGATTCTTGCGTGTAGATCTTCCTTTTTCAATTCCAATTTTGATAAGTTGACCTACTCCTTCCTGGTCAAGTACTGCAAATGGGTCATTGTCAAGTATTCCATGCTCTACATAATATGGTAAGAATTTACCGGCATCATCCCTGCTGAATCCGAAAGATGTTTGAGTTAGATCATTTGTACCAAATGAAAAGAATTCAGCTTCTTGTGCAATTTTGTCGGCAGTGATTGCGGCTCTTGGAAGTTCGATCATAGTACCGACTAGGTATTCCAGTTCCACATTATTTTTGTCGATCACAGATTCAGCGATACGTATAGCATTTTTCTTTGTGGTCTTAAATTCTTCAACATGGCCTACAAGAGGTATCATTATTTCCGGAACAATATTCATGCCTTCGGATTTGAGTTCACATGCAGCTTCGATGATAGCTTCAACCTGCATATCATAGATCTCTGGATATGTGATCCCGAGGCGGCATCCTCTGTGTCCGAGCATCGGGTTGATCTCATGCAATGCTTCCACACGTGCGATCACTTTCTTTACCTTCTCTATCTTTTTCAGGTCACCACCGGTAGATTCGAGTTCTTCGAGTTTTGCTGTAAGTTCATCATGGTTGGGGAGGAACTCATGCAGTGGGGGGTCAAGAAGTCTGATCGTTACGGGGTATCCTTCCATTGCACGGAATATTCCTAAAAAATCACTCTTTTGCATTGGCAGGAGCTTTAACAATGCTGTTTTTCTTGATATTTCATCCTCTGCCATGATCATTTCACGGACTGCAGGGATCCTGTCTTCTCCAAAGAACATATGCTCTGTCCTACAAAGTCCAATACCCTCTGCACCAAAATCACGTGCTAATGATGCATCGTTGGGTGTATCTGCATTTGTTCTTACACCAAGTGTGCGAACCTCATCTGCCCATTCGAGTATTGTTTCGAGGTTTTTACTAAAACCTGCTGTTATAAGTTCAACTTTGCCAAGTATGACATTTCCAGTAGTTCCATCAAGAGTTAGATAGTCGCCTTCGTTAATGGTGTATCCATGAACTGAGATCGTACCCTTTTTCATGTTAATTGTAATGTCGCCACATCCGGCTACACACGGTTTACCCATTCCTCTTGCAACAACTGCTGCATGTGAGGTCATACCTCCACGAACTGTTAGTATACCTTCTGCTGCATTCATGCCACCGATATCTTCAGGAGATGTTTCGGTACGCACGAGTATTGTCTTCTCACCGTCTTTTGCCATCTCTTCGGCATGTTCTGCGGTAAATACGATCTTACCAACCGCCGCACCCGGGGATGCAGGCAACCCGTTTGCGATAATTTCCAATTTTGCATCAGGATCCATCATCGGATGTAATAATTGGTCGATCTGTTCAGGTTCGATTCTTAAAAGTGCAGTGTTCTTATCGATGAGTTTTTCATTCACCATATCAACCGCGATCTTAACCGCAGCAGCTGCAGTACGCTTTCCATTTCGTGTTTGGAGCATGAAAAGTTTGCCATCTTCTATAGTAAACTCAATATCTTGCATATCCTTGAAATGGTGCTCAAGTTTTTGGTATATTTGAACCAGTTTCTCATAATTCTCAGGCATTTTATCTTTCAAAGTTTCAATAGGCTGTGGTGTCCTGGTACCAGCTACCACGTCCTCGCCCTGTGCATTGATCAGGTATTCGCCAAAGAAACGTTTTTCACCTGTGGCTGGATCTCTGGTAAATGCTACGCCTGTACCTGATGTATCGCCCATGTTGCCGTAAACCATAGTCTGTACATTCACAGCAGTTCCCCAGTCACCCGGAATTTTGTTTAGACGTCTGTATGTTTTGGCACGCTGGTTGTTCCATGAACTGAAAACAGCATCAATAGACATTTGAAGTTGTTTTCTTGGGTCCTGTGGGAAATCTTCGCCTTTCTTGCTCTTGATCAAAACTTTGAATTTTTCAACAAGCTCTTTGAGTGCATCGACATCAAGTTCGGTATCAAGTTTGATGCCTTTCTTCTTTTTCATAACGCCTATAATGGACTCGAAATTCGCATATTCAATATCAAGAACAACGTCACCAAACATTGTGAGGAATCTGCGGTAACTGTCGTATGCAAATCTTTCATTTCCTGATTTGTGTGCAAGTCCCACTACGGATATATCGTTTAAACCTAAGTTTAAGACCGTGTCCATCATTCCTGGCATAGACACACGTGCGCCTGATCGAACTGAGAGAAGCAGCGGATTATCTATATCGCCAAAATTCTTTTCATTTAATTTTTCAAGTTTACCTATCGCTTCATCGATCTGTTCCATTAACCCATCAGGGTACTGTTTATTTTCAAGATATAGGGCACATACTTCTGTTGTTATCGTAAATCCAGATGGTACTGGAATTCCCAGATTTGCCATTTCGGCAAGATTTGCACCTTTCCCACCAAGCAGGTTTTTCATGCTGTTTTTGCCTTCAGTTTCACTGTTTCCAAAAAAGTATACAAATTTTTGATTTGCCACCAGATTTCCTCCACGGTGTGATGTATTGTAATTAATAATGTTGCTGATATCAGTAATAAATTGTAAACTCCAAAAAGAGTTATTTTGTATTTAAGGTTGCGGTTATAATTGCATTTTCTTGTTTTTTTCGAAATTTAATAGACTGATCTTTACGTAAAATATAGTTGTTTTTGTGGCCTTGGGACAATATTATTTCTTGAATCGATATGCTGTGGCATTTTTATCGTAAAAACTAACCGCTATGCTACGGCAATTTTGTCCCAATGCCTGTTTTTGTACAATCCTTATATATTAAACAATTTTGGGTATTAAAATAGTTGCGAAATGTTTATATATAATTGTTCCCTTTTATATATACTTTCAAATCAATTTATATGTGATTAAATCGAGAGGGATGAATGAAAAGACTTGGAACTGTTTTACATATATCGATACCTCGAGGTTTGATTGTCCGGGGTAATAAACCGGAATCATCCGGTTCTGGAAGATCTGCTAATAAACCACCCAAATTAAATTCGGTTGTTTTGAACAAAGAGATTAAGCAAATTGGGAAAGTTAGTGGTATTATTGGACCTGTTGAGCATCCGTATATCTACGTTAAATTATCAAAAGATATGGATCCTAAACAACAAGTCCATGTAAATGACCGTGTGTATGTTCTATAACACAGGTTAACCGCGTGGTGTATTTTATTATAATTATATCTAAAAATATTAAATTATAACATTATTTTTATAAATTCAAGGTGATGCTAAAATGGTAGAAGTTGAAAGAGTACGATATTCAGAGACGTCTGAGCGAGAGAAAACACGTGCAATGATCAAGGAACGGAAAGAGAAAGAAAAAAGTGCGGATGAAGTGAAGGCAAAGGTTGAATGCCCGGAATGTGGAAGTCGCAATCTTGAACATGATTATGAACGTGCTGAACTTGTATGTGGGGATTGTGGTCTTGTTGTTGATGCGGAATTTGTTGATCAGGGGCCTGAATGGCGTGCATTTGACCATGACCAGCGCATGAAGCGTTCCCGTGTGGGCGCACCAATGACGTATACCATTCACGACAAAGGTCTGTCAACAATGATCGATTGGCGGAACCGTGATTCATACGGCAAATCAATATCATCAAAGAACCGTGCGCAGTTATACCGTTTAAGAAAATGGCAGCGCAGGATACGAGTCAGTAATGCGACAGAGCGAAATCTTGCTTTTGCGCTTTCAGAACTCGATCGTATGGCATCCGCACTTGGTCTTCCAAGAACAGTTCGTGAGACTGCAGCTGTTGTTTATAGAAAAGCTGTTGACAAGAACCTAATCCGTGGGCGAAGCATTGAAGGAGTTGCAGCTGCAGCATTGTATGCAGCATGTCGCCAGTGCAGTGTTCCAAGAACACTTGACGAGATCGGAGAGGTTTCAAGGGTCAGCAGGAAAGAGATTGGCAGGACATACCGCTTTATCTCAAGAGAATTGTCTCTTAAGCTTATGCCTACATCCCCGATCGACTACGTGCCAAGGTTCTGTTCAGGACTTACCCTCAAAGGCGAGGTCCAGTCAAAAAGTGTTGAGATCCTGCGACAGGCTTCCGAGAAGGAACTTACAAGTGGACGCGGACCAACCGGTGTTGCGGCTGCTGCAATATATATCGCATCCATTCTATGTGGGGAACGCAGAACACAGCGCGAGGTCGCAGATGTTGCCGGAGTGACCGAGGTTACTATCAGGAACAGGTACAAAGAACTGGCAGAAGAACTTGATATCGAGATCATTCTCTAAGTAATGATCGATCTTAAGTTTTACACAACTTGATAATAGATTTGGGAAAGGCGTTAATATTTGAATACGCAATTCTCTCTTTAATTTTGTTTGATCGGGTCACGATTTTGACCAATTGCCTTTTTAACCAATAACCAGTTTTTTGTATCAACCATGTTCGAGATATTTGATATGCTTCTTGTTGGTTTTGCTGTGGGCCTTACAGGTGCTCTTATGCCCGGGCCGATGTTGTTCGCAACAATAGATTCATCACTGAAAAAAGGATGGATCGCAGGTCCTGAAGTTGTTTTTGGTCACGCCATTCTTGAATTGGTTATTGCGGTATTGATCGTACTTGGTTTAACTTCATTTATCGGAAATGAAGCGATATTTATTATTTCAGTTGTTGGAGGACTTGCACTCATTGTGTTCGGGGTTATAACAATAAGAGGTGCCAGCAATGCATCGGATGCTTTGCATTCAGATGGCGCAATTGTATCCAATCCCATTGCAGCGGGTATCCTAACATCAGCATCGAATCCGTATTTCTGGATTTGGTGGCTTGCTGCCGGTAGTGCTCTTGTCATGCGCGGGCTTGAGATTAGTTTGATCGCAGTAGCGTTTTTTGTGATAGGGCATTGGATGGCTGACCTTGGATGGTACAGTTTGGTTTCTACATCGTTTAGCCGCGGAAAAAGTTTGATGTCTTCTAAGACCTATGAGCGAATATTGGTGTCATGTGGCGTATTCCTGATAGTTTTTGGTGCATGGTTTGCAGTTGGATGAGGTGAGAAATGTGGGAATTAATTGTATGAAAGTGCCAAAGGATCAGGGCGAGCCAAACCGCCGTGTTCTTATCGTGATGGAACTGCTGGATAGTTCCAAAAAAATTGCATCAAACGGAGTTGATCTTTTTCTTCCGCTTGTCAGGGAGCCAACTGATGTTGAGATGGGGAATTTGAGGAATCTTGGTGATGTAGAGTTTCTTGAATATCAATTCGAAGAACATGAAAAGGCACCGACACTTGAAGATTTGCTGGGTTTCATGCCGCACTATGAGGTCATTGGTGACATTGCGCTGATAGAAGCCGATGATATCGATGCTTTCCGCATTGGTGAGGAACTGCTCAAATTCCATCCTCACGTTAATACTGTTCTCGGTGCAACGTCGCCTGTTGTAGGGGAATTTAGGGTGCGGGAGTTTATGCTAATTGCAGGTTTGGATAAAACTGAGACGATCCATAAGGAATATGGATGTAGATATGCGGTTGACCTTGCAAAAGCATATTTCACTCCGCGCCTGTCTACTGAACGCGAACGGATATTGTCATGGATAAAGCCGGATGATGTGATTGTGGATATGTTTGCAGGTGTTGGCCCTTATAGTATCCTTATCGCAAAGAAAGCCAATCCAAAAAAGGTTATTGCGATTGACAAGAATCCGGCTGCAGTTGAGTTTTTGCGAAGGAATATCGATCTAAATTCTGTGGAAAACGTCGAGGTTATTGAGGGGGATGCTAATGTGGAAGCGCAAAGGTTTGCGGGTATCGCCGATCATGTTATTATGAATTTGCCGCACAATGCATACGATTTTCTGGATTCGGCGGTCAAGTTGACAAGACCTGGTGGTATAATCCATTATTACGGGATGACTCATGAGGATGATCTTTTTGATGGTTCCATCGGGCTCATCGGGATGGCGGCAAAGCGCACTGGCAGGATGATCGAAGTTTTGGAGAAACGAACGATCAGGTCGTATGCCCCGCACCAGTATAATATATGTATTGAAATTCGGGTGATTTGAATTCTATTTTTTGGTGTGGATAAGCGAAATCGTTAAATCATCATATTGTTATTAGATACACCAAGTGCCTCTGTGGCTTAGCTCGGTATAGCGGCTGATTCGTAATCAGCAGGCCGAGGGTTCGAATCCCTCCGGAGGCTCTTTATCTATTTTAAGAGCTGTGTTTTAGAAGTTGCATTTTCAGAATTTAGGACTACTATATTTTAGAACTATTGTTTCAGAACTGTGTTTCAGAAGTTGCATTTTCAGAATTTAGGACTACTATATTTTAGAACTATTGTTTCAGA
>JAMJFS010000004.1:0-20716 GCA_023544565.1 Methanosarcinaceae archaeon | reverse complement strand
ACTGTGCTTCCAAAGATATATACATCTTTAAACTTAATATAAATTGCTTGGAAGAGCATAATTTTATAAACTGAAGTGGAGTGGTTGAAATGGCGTTAATGGATTCGCAGATATTGGGAAGTTTGTATGGGATGTTAGACCAAATTATTGCTTTTATTCCGACATTGATCGCAGTTATTGTACTGCTAATTGTAGGACTGATATTGGGTAAGGCCCTTGGTAAGATCGGAGCAACAATTCTTGATAAGATCGGATTAGATAATCTGATCGATGCGACTGCTATAGGTGGCATGATCAAAAAGGCAGAGATAACAACTGTAGGATTGTTTGAGGCAGTAATTAAGTGGTTTATATACCTCATTTTTGCTGTGATCATTATAGACATTTTGAAAATAGAAGTAGTAGCAACATTTATCACTGATATTATTGCGTATATTCCTTTGATAATTTCGGCACTGGTTGTTTTACTTATCGGTCTGCTTATCGTTGATTTCATAGTGAATTTGATCTCGACGATACTCAAGGCCTCAGGAATTGACGACAAGATATTAAGTGGTGATAGTGGGGATGTTCTAAAAGCAAGTGTAATGGCGCCTTCAAGCATCATTTCTGGTCTTGTAAAACTGTTCGGATACCTCATTTTCATACTGGCAGCAGTCAATATACTTAAATTGACAATAGTAGCAGATTTCCTGGTAGGCGTGGTAAATTATCTACCGAATCTTTTTACAGGAATCCTGATATTGATAATTGGAATGTTGGTCATCGACTTCTTTGCTGATCACATACAGGACATCATTAAAGGGATGGATATCGAAGGTATGGGTGTATTGGTCCCGGCGATAAAAGGCTTTTTGTTCTTTATCGTAATATTGATGGCCTTTGATACGATGCTTATTGATACCAGTATTTTCTACATCCTGATAGGGCCACTTGCATGGGGAATTGCAGTAGTAGTGGCATTTAAGTGGGGGATTAAAGAGGCTCTTGTGGCTTATGCGAAAGCCAAAAAATGAGCTTCTTTTTTTTTACTGATTTAAGCGCACATTTTATAAATATCTGTAATTCATGTGCTTTACCTTCATGTGCATTACCAATACATTATAAAAAGTTCAAGCATACATGTATCAACAATGCTATCCAAAAAAGGGTTTGTTAAAAGTTTGGTGATGAGGCAAAAGTCTGATTATTTTACACATTTTAAAATGCAGGTCAGTTTGCAATGACACAATGGATTGGTGGGTGTTTTCAGGCGAGGAATCGGTAAAGTATTGACAGTTAATATATAATAAATTCTATAAGATGTATGATTATGATACTATTCCATATATTCATTGTAATTATTGGTTTGATCTTACTGGTAAAAGGTTCAGATTTCTTTGTATTATCAGCCGCTTCCATAGCAAAAAAGTTAGGAATATCAGAATTTGTGATCGGTTTAACCCTGGTTGCAATGGGTACTTCCATACCAGAACTGGTCTCTTCACTGACTGCATCTATCAAACATGAAAGTGACATCGTTATAGGCAATATAATTGGTTCAAACATTGCAAATATCGGATTGATCATCGGCCTTGCAACTTCTCTTATGGTAATAAGAACAAGGGAAGAGATGCTGAAACGTGACGGCTATATCATGCTGTTTGCAGCATGCTTATTTTACATATTCATCATTGACGGAGATATTTCACGAATAGAGGCTGTGTTTTTTTTGATCTCATATGCGGGTTATATTAGTTTCCTCTTTATGGATAAACCAAAATACAAAGGCAGATATGGATTTAAAGAATTTATTTCTACTTTTTTTCATTGTATATAGAGGCTGTCTAACAATTACTATGGACGATAAAATCAAACCTTATTTATTGATTTAAAGCCATATTTGTCCTTCTTTTATCTGTGATTTTGGATTGTTGGACAGCCTCTATAATCTATAAGATTATGTAGTCCAAGTTAATGCGAACGAAGTGAGCATTTTCTTGTTTTGAAATAACAAAAGAACAGGTAAATAAACAAAAAAGTCAACGAACAGACCAAAGAGAAAAGATATCCATTTTTTCAGATACAATGTTTTTGAAAGATGTGCTGGTATTGGTTATCAGTGCCGGTGCTATCATTATTGGCGCAAATTATCTTGTGAACGAAGCTATATTTTTTGCAGACCTGCTTCATACTCCGAAGATGGTGGTGGGTCTGACCCTTGTGGCAGTGGGGACTTCTCTGCCTGAATTAAGCGTATCTATATCTGCAGCACGAAAAGGATACAGCGACATTGCCGTGGCAAACATCATAGGTTCAAATATTGCGAATATATTCTTAATTCTGGGATTATCTGGACTGGCCTATCCGCTCTCTGTTGAGAGATCTACCATTTTCTATTTTGGTCCATTCATGATATTTATGACTGTTTTGTTATTTATCTTTATCAAGAGCCACTGGGAATTGAGGAGAAAAGAAGGGGTAGCTTTTTTATTCTTATATCTGATTTTTATCATGTTCTTATTTTATTAAATTTAATTTCAAATTTCAATTCAGGAACTAAATTTCAATTGATAATTCCAGCCCGACTTCAACTCTCCTTTCGTCTTCACTCTACCTGAGTGCCCCATAGAAATCACCATTGTCTAAAAATTCATGGTTGAGGCATTCTCAAATGCTTGTATGCCTGATAATACGGGATATAATTTATTCTATTTTCAGCAGGTCATACAGTTTGTCCCCTTTTTCTCCTATTGAGCTAAGTTTTTCCTTGACCTGGGATATTTTAAGATATATCTCATTTCTTTTGCCTTTTTCTTCTTCTGTCTTTAAAGAAATTTCACTTTTTGAGAGCGCATGCTGTTTGATCTCAGTTATTATTGGAGCAAATATTACTGCCACCTTTTGCATAAGATCAAAAATAAGATTTTCTTCAAATCATCTCAACAGTTTCAACCATTCCCTCGGCCATCCTGTATGTAAAGATCCCGTCAATACCTGCGATAACCCAAACATCAGATGTATTCTGCATAGTGTCTTTATCCCATGCCGAAGGCTTTGCAGGACTCACGGGGTGGGTATGATAAACTCCAACAATGTCCAGTCCTTCTTTTTCTGCACTGCTCCATGCATTGTAAAATTCGGTCGGGTCCAGTTCGAAACTCCGCCCTGTACGATTTGAATTTTTTACAGGAACCACACGCGAAACAGTGATTTTCTCCCCTTCCTGACTACCAACAAGCACCCCGCATGCTTCAAAAGGACGATTATTTTCAAGTTCGTCAAATATCAGGGTGATGTCATTTTTTGAGATGCGTATTCCGATGCCTGGCATTAGCACACCTGAGCCACTCGTTCAATCAAGGTCAAGATGTGGGTTAATATCACAACCCGTGCATGGAAGGCACATGGTCTGCGAGACATCAGCCCTTAATCCATGTTCGTCAAGTATCCTGCGCAGTATCTTTGTGAGTTTCAGTATCCGGTCCCGTGTTGGGCGCTCTACTTCGACTTCCCCTACTCGCAATGGGTGCATACCACCGGCACGCAGTATAGGGATAACTCCCATTGATGTGAGTTCCTTAATACCTTCTTCCACATTCTCATCAGATTCTCCGAGACCGAGGATTATGTTTGAATATACGCGGTTCCTGCCGAATATCTCTACAGCATCGCGAAGGCTTTCAAGAATGAGATCCAGACTCTGTCCGACACATACACGCCCATACACTTCGCGGTCCATAGTTTCTACGTTATATTTGACCTCAACTGCACCTGCTTCTTTTAAACGGCGCGATGAATCGGATGTTGGATATACCGATACTCCGATGGGAACATTATATTTCCTGACCGCCTCAACAACTTCTACAGCACGGTCAACTTCTTTTTCTGCGGTCTCAGCAACACCTGATGTGATGGATATCGCAGTCATATTGCCGGTGGAGTTCGCTTTTTCGATCAAGGCAAGCACTTCATCAAGGCTCTTTACCTTGCCATCAAGTTTTGGTACCGGGCAGAACTTACAGTCATATACACATTTCTCGCTCAATGTGATGTATGCCTGTCCAGGGCAGTGGACGAGTTCTTCTTCAAGTTTCCCTCGTGCGAATTCCTTACCGCCTTTTAGGATTACCAGATCATCGCCCTCCATCACTGCACGTAAAGGGGAACCTTCGTTTACAGCAAGCCTCACGCGATGTCCGCCTGATGAGAAAAAGAATGCTGTATTGCCGGCACCCGGGCCAGCAGTTGGAACAGTTATTCTGCCAAGCAGAGATTTATCCACATCAACAGCACCGATAGCGATAAGTTCAGCCTTGATCTCAGGTTTCATGATATACACCAGTTAAGGTAAAGGTAATTTTAAGTTTAAGTTTAATTTTAATTTTAAGTTTAAGTTTAAGTTTAAGTGCAAGATTAAGTTTAAGTGCAAGATTAAGGATACATTGGTAAAAGATGTATGTTGTTTGCGCGTAAATCATCTCTTAGATCGATGTTCTATTTTATTCTTTTCCCACACAAGAATCAAATATGTCAAAGGATGCCGCATCCGTTAAATCAAGATCCTACCACGAAACTACTTTGTCGTATTCAAACAAAAGATGTACCATTCCGTTATAATCTACGGTCTCGGCTTCTAAATTCAGACCACGAGCCTGTACATCCGCATCAAGTACATACACTTTTGCAAAATCGGGGGACAGGTCGCCAAGCACTGCATCATGGATATACAGCAACCCTATCTCATTCTCATCTGCCTGCTTCTTTGCTATATCAATGGGTATGGTGTCGTTCATGTCCTTTATGATATGTAATATCTTTTGCATTCATATCACCTACCATGGAATTACAACATCAGAGTCTGCAATAAGTTGTGCGATCATATCATGTGAGATCGGTTCGATACCAGGCAACAGTTCAATATTTCGAGCCTTCGCCGCATCCTCATCTGCAACAAGACTGTATGCGATCATCTTTAGCATCTCGATCTCTTCGGATGTGTCCTTTGCACCGACAATACCTGAATGAAGTTGTCCTGCATGTCTTATACCTTCATCTAAAAACATCACAGTAACACTATCATCGCGAAGTGTGGCTCCGACTGCCATGCGTAAACCTTCGATATTGCGTATGGTGTTAAAGGGCGTGCGCCTGATGATGACTGCAATTTTCTTTTTCATGATAATGTCCCTATTCATTCAAATATATAATATATCAAAACGATATGAATCTATCCGATTCTTTGATTATAGTTGCAAGGTCATACTGACTTCCATATACAATATTCTCAACAACTTCAACTTTTCTTTTTGCTGCATTGTGGGCACACAGGATAATCTCAACTCCATGTTCGATCAAGTTCTGGAATGGCTCAAAAACAGAGTTATGTGTGCCATCTGCCATCAAAAAGATCGATACCGATATGCCTTGTTTGATAGCAGATTTACTAATTTCTATAACAGTATTGGTATTCTCGTGTTCTGGTGATGTAGTAAGCAGTATTCCGAGTTTCATGATTGTACACACGATCTGTATTTAGTTAGGCTTTTTGGATGCGAACTTTCCACAGTTTATCTGCGACCTTATCGATCCCCAAAACGGTGTGTCCTTCATTTGTTACGCTCTTTGGGACATTTTCGACTGCGGGTGCATGGTCGAAGATAACTGTTAGTAAGTCTCCGCTTTCAAGTTGTTCAAGTTGAAGTTTTGTTTTTACGAAAGTAAAAGGGCAAACATCTCCTGTCAGGTCTAATTCGATTTCTTGAGTCATATTTTCTACCTTTGATAATAAATTGAATGCAATAATTCATTCGATCAGGCATATATAATTTGAGGTCAAGGCAAACAGAAGACAATGCGCCTTATACATCACTATAAAATGTGTTTTGTGTTGTTCTTGTATGTTCAAGTTGCTTGGTTGTCCCATCCGGGTAAATAAATGTCAGCAAATCCACACTGATGCCAAGTTCATGTGAGTCGTGCAGATAGTATTCTCCGTTTTGCCTTGAAACATTCTTGACCATGACCACAGCATAGTTTTGTCCAATCTCTATTATCTCTACATCCTCAAATTCAAAAAAGATATCCTCAAACGTAGGTCCAAGATTGCGACTGCCAAGCAAGAAAACATAGGCTTTTGCAAAAGGATCGAGATCATATGTGATCTCCACTATGCCATCTACTTTTTCAAAAGTCACAACCATTTGGGTAACATGTATGAATTGTTCATCATCTATCACTGTCGATGATGGCATAATGGCTAATGCGAATGCTGCTATCAACAAGATCATAATTGCTGCAAGTGATTTCATGGTATCCGACGTATATATTTAATTTACCGGTTAATATTTCTTTTTACAAGAGTATACAATTATATAACTTTGATTATATATACCATAGTGGCTATAAAAGCGTCAAGTATATATGATTCAGTCACGTTTTTACGGCACAAATAAATAACATATAACATACTTACAATCCGATTACAAGGACATATCTTTTTATAATTATTAACACACAATGTGAGTTCAACATGGAAAACGACGATAATATTAATGAAGAAAACACATCAGTTGCACCTGGTGACTCTGATGTAGAGGTCAATGATGGTGCTACCATTGATACTACCATTGATACTACCAATGATACTACCAATGATACTACCAATGATACTACCAATGATACTACCATTGACACCAATGAAAATACAACTGCCAAGATAGAGGTTCCGGAACTCCAGATCGACCAGATCATAGGACAGGACCATGCTGTTGAAGTTGTCAGAAAAGCAGCAAGCCAGAGACGGCATGTCATGATGATCGGTACTCCCGGTACCGGAAAATCGTTGCTTGCAAAAGCGATGGCAGAACTACTTCCAAAAGAAGAATTGCAGGATATCTTAGCATATCCGAATATCGAAGACTCGAACAACCCCAAGATCAGGGAAGTACCTGCCGGAAAGGGCAGGGAGATCGTCATGGCACACAAGATGGAAGCCAGAAAGAAAGCACAGGCACGCAATATGCTGATGATGCTATTGGTTTTCGGAATTGTAATGTATTCATTTTACGTGGGGCAGTTATTGTGGGGTATAATCGCAGCGATCATGATACTGATGCTGACACGCCAGTTCATGCCAAAAGAAGAACTTATGATACCGAAACTTATTGTTTCGAATTTTGAAAAGGAACATGCCCCGTACATAGATGCTACCGGAACACACGCAGGTGCGCTTCTTGGTGATGTAAGGCATGATCCATTCCAGTCAGGCGGACTGGAAACACCTGCACACGATCGTGTGGAAGGTGGGGATATTCACAAGGCCCATAAGGGCGTACTGTTCATTGATGAGATCAATACCCTGCGAATAGAATCACAGCAGAGTATGCTGACAGCCTTGCAGGAAAAAGAATTTTCGATCACAGGGCAGTCTGAACGCAGTTCAGGTGCGCTTGTAAAAACTGACCCTGTACCATGTGATTTTATCATGGTGGCTGCAGGTAATCTTGACGCGGTTGAGAAGATGCATCCTGCACTGAGATCCCGTATAAAAGGATACGGATATGAGATATACATGCGTGATTCGATGGATGACACTGATGAAAATCGTGAAAAACTTGTACGTTTCGTTGCTCAGGAAGTTGTACGGGACGGTCATATCCCACACTTTGACATGGCTGCTGTGGATGAAGTTATACGCGAAGCAAAACGCAGGGCTGGCAGAAAAGGTCATTTGACATTGAAACTGCGGGACCTCGGAGGACTTGTCAGGGTTGCAGGGGATATTGCCCGTGCCGAAGAAGCAGATATCACAACTGCAAAACATGTACTCGCTGCCAAAAAGATGGCACGTTCCATTGAGCAACAACTTGCAGATAGTTATCTTGAGCAGAAAAAGGATTACCAGTTATTCGGTAAAAAAGGTTCAGCGATCGGGAGAGTTAACGGACTTGCCGTAATGGGCGGGGATTCAGGGATAGTTCTTCCTATTATAGCAGAAGTAACACCATCCCAATCGAGTTCAGGAGGTAGAGTTATCGCAACTGGTATGCTGAAAGATATTGCCAAGGAGTCAGTACAAAACGTGTCGGCTGTTATCAAAAAGATGACTGGAAAGGATATTATTAACCACGATATTCACATACAGTTCATTGGAACTTATGAAGGTGTGGAAGGCGACAGCGCTTCCATCTCAATAGCAACCGCTGTTATATCAGCTATTGAGGGGATCCCGATCGACCAGACGGTAGCAATGACAGGTTCGCTATCAGTCAGGGGCGATGTGCTTCCTATCGGTGGAGTCACCTACAAGATCGAAGCAGCAGCATTGGCAGGGATAAAGAAGATCATCATTCCAAAGTCGAATGAAGCTGATGTGTTAATCGAAGATATGTATAAGGATATGGTCGAGATAATTCCAGTCACCAACATAAGTGAAGTTATCGAACACAGTCTTGTTGCCAGTGACAGCGAAAAGAAAGGAATCGTGGATAAACTGAAAAAACTAACGAATATAAAGTTGAACCTTGATATTCCAGATGTTATTCCAGTAGCAATTAAGAACATAAACAGCAGTGCAGGAACAAATAATGCATAATGTCGATTTTTTTGATTCAAGAATAATTGAGGGGACTGCGACCTCAATAATCCTTGACAATGGTAAGATAGAGGAGATCTCTGTAAACTACACCCGTGGCGTGGGCGTGCGTGCTCTTTGCGGTGGCTCATGGGGATTCACATCAGCAGATGGTGATTTTGACCTTCAGAAAGCTATCAGGTCAGCATTTGAACTTGCAAAAGGGATGGATTCAAAAACCCCACAAGAGAAGGTAGAATTGTTTCCCACCTCCACACCTGTTTTAAAGGGTATACCGGATATCAAGATTGACCCAAAGAACATTCCGATAGAAGAAAAGGTACAACTCCTGAAGGATATTGGAGCGCATGCAAAAATAGATGGGGTCAGCAGTACAACGGCTGTGTATTCAGAATCTTCAATGAAAGTACAATACAGCAATTCGGAAGACGTTGAATGTGAATACGAATTAATGCGAACAGGTTTTGCTATCAGTGCTGTTGCGTCCCTTAATGGTGTATATCAGGCAGGCAGGGAAAGCAGATTCGGGGTTTGTGGATATGAATTGTTCGACAAACACGATGCTTTTGCACTTGCAAAGTCTGCCGGAAAGACGGCTGTTGAACTTCTGGGTGCAAAACAGGCAAAAGGCGGAAATATGCCTGTAATACTTGATCCTGAACTTGCAGGTGTTTTTGCGCATGAGGCTGTGGGTCATGCATCGGAAGCTGACCTGGTGCTTGAAGGCAGTTCGGTTCTTGAGAACAAGATCGGCGAGCAGATCGCATCGCCTCTTGTCAGTGTTATTGATGACCCGACACTGCATGAATACGGATATTACCCATTCGATGCAGAGGGTGTTCAGTCAACAAAAACAACGATCATAAAGAACGGCATGATGGAATCATACTTACATTCAAGAGAAACTGCCGCGCGTCTTGGTGGAATTCCAGGACACAGCAGGGCACAGGGTTATTCAATGCCGATCGTAAGGATGAGTAATACATATATCGATAACGGAAATTCGAAATTCGAGGAGATGCTTGAGGATATTGGTGATGGTATTTATCTCATAGGTTCACGCGGCGGACAGGTGAACACAGGCGAGGGAGTGTTCCAGTTCAATGCTGAGAAAGGATATCTTATTGAGAACGGTGAACTGACAACGTTACTTCGTGACGTGTCACTTTCAGGAAATACGCTTGAGATACTTAAAAACGTCAACATGGTAGGCAACGACCTAACAATGCATTCAGGCAGATGCGGCAAGAACGGACAAACAGCACCTGTAACTGACGGTTCGCCTCATATATCGATAACAAAAGCCCTTGTCGGAGGTGCCTGAACATGTACGAAATGGCACAAAAGGCACTCTCACTTGCTATGAAGAACGGTGCGGATGAGGCAGAGGTTTACTATACGAACAGCCGCTCAACAAGTGCTAATATCCGAAAAGATCTGGTCGAAGGTGCAAAAGAGCAGTTCTCAGAGGGTATCGGGATACGTGCGATCATAGGTGGTGCCGTTGGCTTTGCAAGTACTAATATGCCGAATCGTTTGGAGGATGCCGTTAAGATCGCGGTGGATTCTGCCCGGGTGCGGGAAAGCGATCCAGATTGGACAGGACTTCCGTCCAATGCAAAATACCCCAATATTTCAGGGATATTTGACAAAAAGATAGTTGAAATGGAACTTGATGAATGCATAGAACTTGCGTTGCAGATGATCGAAGGTGCAAGATCAACAACCGATATTCTGGCAACATCAGGGAGTTTTTCACGTTCATACGGTAAGCATTTAATACTGAACTCTAACGGCGTTGAGGTTGAAGAAGAAGGAACATCGACATCCGGGTTTATAGATGTCATCACAACTAAAGGCGAGACTTCGACAGCTTATGATTTTGCCGTATCCAGAAATCATGATATTGATTTTTACCAGATAGGTGTAAATGCTGCAGAGCTTGCACAGGAATCACAGAATGGCATCTCTATCGAGCCACATAAGACAGATGTTATCCTGCATCCATTTGCTTTTTCAGACATTATAGAAAGTGCATTCGCACCGTCAATTGATGCGGATAATATGCAGAAGGGTAGGTCAAGCCTTATCGGACGACTTGGCGATGAGATCGCAGCATCTGAACTTACGATAATTGATGACGGTCTGATTCCAGGTGGCATCGAGACCGGCATCTCGGATGATGAAGGTGTACCTTCACAACGCACACCTGTTATTGAGAATGGAGTTTTCAAGTCGTATCTTTATGATAGTTATACGGCAGGCAAGGATGGAGTGAAAAGTACAGGTAATGCCGCAAGGCAGTCTTATGTTTCCACACCTTCCGTGGGTCTGCGGAACTTTATTATCGAGTATCCACAGAGTGATATTATTTCCGGGACCGATGGTGGCGTGTTCGTAAACACGGTAATTGGCGCACATACCGCAAATGCGATATCAGGCGACTTTTCAGTCGAGGCACGCAATGCCTATACTATCAAGAATGGTCAGATCGACAAGCCTATCAAATCGCTTATGATATCAGGCAACATTTTTGAGATGCTTGCAAATATTACAGGTGCGGGAATGGATGTCAGGAAAGTCGGGGGCACAGTTACACCATCGATCAGGGTTTCTGATATGAGTGTGATCGGGTAATCCCCGACACATTATGCCTGAAATAAATGCGGCGCACGTTCCCTTATTTCTTTAAATCTTTTTATGGCGCTGACCTGTTCTTTATAACTTGTGTAATACCCGTCTTCTATCCTGTGTTTGCAATCATCCCATTCTTTTCGATGGTGAAAATAAAAATATTCTGATATTTCGGGGCCGTCTCCGTATAGGACTATGTAATTATCCATAATCGATGCTCTCACTTTTAGAGACAATAGTTCAAATATACGAATATCATATATTTCCGGTGCTTTTCCGAGAAGGCTTTTGAGAGTTTTGATATTCGATTCATTGTCTTTGGTGCCGGTAACCACTGCTATGTCTATATCAGACCCTTCCCGAAACTCTCCGGTTGCAAATGAACCAAAGATTATGGTGTCGTAATCCTTTAAGAAATCGAGATCACTTCTTATTTTGTCCAATTTCATCCAATAATCCCTCAATGATCTCTATGAATTGATAAACAATATCGTGAACTTCAGGTATTGATTCTATTGCAATTGTATCATCTATTCTGTCATAGCGGTGTACAAGATGATTCCGCAGACCGTTGCATTTTGCCAATTCATCTGATAGTTCTGCTGTTATTATCCTTAAATCTTTTAACCGCATAATATTTGCGTAATCGTTTCCTACGTTTTCACCCATATCTTTTAGCAGCATTGATGCAATGTCCATTGCTGCTTCTATAGATGTGTGAAGTTTGTAAAACACACCTGACAATTCAAGTTCACTTTACGGCTGCAATTCTACGGCTTCCATGTTGCGTACTATGTAGCTCATTTTGTTTTTGTATCGCCTGATTCTCTCTTCCATGTTTATGCACTCAGATTACATATTCATATAAAATTTAAATTGTCAATATACATGTTATTCTGTGATTTGGATTATATATACTGTTGTGTATGTGATGATAAAATAGGTTATCTTTACATCGAGTGAGTAATACTACTAATTTTAACAAATATAAGATATTATATACAATTGAGTTGTATATTAATTATTTATGACAAAATAACCGCAGAGACCCATGAAATATAATATACGAAAGTCGCGTTTCGTCATTTATTTTTCTTCAATATCCGCACTTCCATCTCAAGTGCATTTTGATATCCCGGATCAAGTTCAATTACACGTTCAAGACACTCAAGTGCATCATCGAATCGTTCAAGATCTTCAAGTATCCTGGCTTTCAGGAAACATATCCCACTATCCATGGGACTCAATGAAAGCGCTTTTTCGACACAGTTGATTGCTTCATCACTCTTTCCAAGTTTCATCAAAGTATAACCCATGTTATACCATGCATTAATGTGACTCGGGTTTATCTCCACGATCTTGGTATAGCAGTCAAAAGCATCCTTATGTTTATCAAGTGCTGATAGTGAAAATCCTTTATTGTACATTGTTTCTGTGTCCATTGGATTATTTTCAAGCACTTTGTCATAATAAAAAATAGCCTCAGTATGTTGGTTAATGTGTGCAAGCGCATACGCTTTATTATACATTGCCTGTATATGTCCGGGACTGTTTTCAAGTACCTTGTCATAACAAAAGATCGCGTCTTCGAACATCCCAAGTTTTGAAAGCGAATTGCCCTTATTGTTCCATGCATCTATGTGCTTTGGATTATGCATAAGTTCCTTATCATAAAAGTAAATTGCCTCTTCATGCTTGTTCAGTTTTGCCCACTCATTACCTTTTACGAACCATGATGGTTCATTTACATTTCCATATTCAAAATGCATATTATCCACTTTGCTTCCACAGATCATGCAGAATCTTGAGTTACTTGAAATTTTGGCTCCACAGTTTTGACATATCATATTTTCACTTTTCCATCCTTAAATGTCATCACAAATAAAGTTATATTTAGATAATATTTTATTATATATAATTGCTGATATATATTACCGGATTATTTTCACTGTGTAGAATAAATGTCTTCAATGCGTTTTAAAGTATCTGCCTCATCCGGTGATTTATCGTCCCTTACATTCACAAGCCTTGGAAAACGAAGTGCAAATCCGGAATCATAGTTCGTACTTTTCTGGATCTCCTCGAATGCGATCTCAAACACAACTTCAGGTTTAAGTTCGATCTCCATGCCGGATTCAATAACTATCAATTTTGAGAATGTTTCGGTAAGTTCTGCAAGTTGCTCATCATTAATACCGGTTCCAACTTTCCCCATTTGTAAAAAACGTCCGGTGTCAGGATCATGACACGCAAGATTGAACGAACCCATGAAATTGGTACGCCTGCCATATCCCCATTCTGCACCTATCACAACAAGGTCAAGGGTTTCCATTAATGGTTTTTTCTTGAGCCAGTTCTTGCCACGTTTACCGGGTGAATATGGTGACTGTGGGTTTTTTATCATGATACCTTCATGACCTGCTTCCAATGCTTCGTTGTATATCCTGTTCACTTCTTCAACATCGTCTGTCAAAGTTTGCTCGTCCACTTTGACAGGACCTGAATTTTCAACACAGCCCACAAGTGCGGCTCTGCGCTCGGTAAGCGGCTTATCAAGAAGATTTTCACCATTGAGGTACACCAGATCGAACAACCGTAAGGTCAGCGGAATCTCACGCGCGGTTGTTTCAACATCATATTTTCTGCGAAAACGTTTCAATATCTCCTGGAATGCGCGCGGTCTACCTGATTCATCAACTGCGAATGCTTCGCCATCAAGTATTGCCGACTCTGCAGTCACGTGTTCCTTGACTGCCGAAACAATGTCTGGCAGGGAACGGGTCACATCTTCAAGTTTTCTTGAGAATAATGTAATATTGTCGCCATCTTTGTGGATCTGGACACGCGCGCCATCGAATTTCCACTCGATCGCGGCAATTTCCATTTCCTTGATAGCATCTTCGATGGTCGGTGTGACCTGTGCGAGCATCATTTTAATTGGGCGTTTCAACTCAATGTTCAATTTTGTAACTTCCTCTACACCACCACGTCTTGCAGTGACTGCAACAAGCCCCATATCATTTGTCAGCATGAACGCGCGTTCAACATAAGGAATAGGAACATCAAATGCCTTTGCGATAGCATCCCTCACAATTCCTTCACCAACACCTATACGCAGGTCTTCAATTGCGAGCCTTGCGATATATCCCGCTTCATCAGGAGAGGATGAGTTGAAAAGATACTGGAGATTTTTTATTTTAGTTGTCTGTGAACCTTTTCCGGATACTTTTGATATGTTCTTGAATCGCTCGAACACTTCAAGTATGGAAAGTTCCTGTGTGTCTTCAATGAATGATGAGAATGTAGTTTGAGCCTGACCTTTCGACTTATTGTTCAGCGCCTCAGTTGCAGTTTTTCCAATGTCACCGGTATCGCGAATAAGCGATTCGATATCTTTCAAAGATATGCCTGCGGCTTTTGAAAGTGCAGCATATAGCAGGCTTGTACCTATACCCAGATCTTCGGTACTCCATGCTGGAAAAACCTCGCCCATGATAAAATGCGTAACAACCGGAAGTTCATCACAGTTGACATCCTGTAAGAGTTGTGCAACCTTTTCAGTCATATCAAGTGAACCCGGGATGTCCTCGATAGTTCTGCACGCCTGTGCAAATTCTTTGAAACCTGTCATGTCACTCTAAAGTTAATACTATTGATTGATAAACTAATTGATAATATTTTATTCACACTTTGACAACAAGGGCTATTCGATCTATGTCCTGTAGATCGATATAACGTCACTTATAATTGCACTTGCTGTCTCAATAGAACCTGCGCCCCTGCCTGTAATTGTCACAGTTCCAGCAAGGTCTGTTTGTACAGATGCAACATTCAATGTTCCGCCGACTGCCAGCGGATGTCCGACCGGAACTAATCTTGGTCCGACACGGATAAGGTCTTTCTTGACCTCCCCTATCAATTTGATAACGTATCCGTCATCCTGAGCAAGCATGAGGGATTCAGGTGTGATCTTTGTGATCCCTGTAACATCAACATCCTTGTAAGTGGCATCTATATCGAAGATGGAATTTGCGAGGATTACCAGTTTAGATGCTGCATCGATTCCCTCTACATCATACGTAGGGTCAGTCTCAGCAATTCCAAGTTCCTGCGATTCGGCAAGCATCTGCTCATAGGATGCATGTTCCTCCATCATTCGTGTGAGTATGTAGTTGCAGGTCCCGTTGAAGATTCCTTCAATACTGAGGATTTCGTTACCTGCAAGGATATCTCTGGTGAGATTGATGATCGGCATCGCGCCGCCGACTGTTGCTTCGAATTTGAAGTTAGAGCCATTCTCTTTTGCGATCTCTGCCAATTCCCTGTATTTTAGTGCAA
Source organism: Methanosarcinaceae archaeon (assembly GCA_023544565.1). Classification (GTDB taxonomy): domain Archaea; phylum Halobacteriota; class Methanosarcinia; order Methanosarcinales; family Methanosarcinaceae; genus Methanovorans. The sequence continues at coordinate 5,169 of JAMJFS010000004.1, read as the reverse complement.
GTGGACCTTTGTTCGAGGTCACAACGTCACGACCATGTTCAAAAGCCGCGAGCATATTTGGTAGTCCCACTCCGCCTGCATTGATGTCAGTGGGTGTGGTCTCGATCACAAGTTCATGGTCGATATTTTTGATAATTTCGAGTCCGGTCAATTTTTCCGATCCTACTGTACCTTCAGTACGTTTATGGCTCAGGACTTTTGCCAGGTCAACACCGTCAGGATCAATGGCCGCACTTCTTGAATCTGCGACTGCAACAACCGTGATGTCAAGACCAATGTTCTTGAGGTACTCATTCTTTCGTAACAGCACCTCTGCGACACCCTGACCGACAGCCCCAAATCCAATGATAGATGCACGTATTGTTTTCATTCCAATCACCATTTACATCAATTCAGTCTCTATTGGCTCAATGACCAAAAGATCCTTTTCTTTTGCCACTGTCTTTAACAATGACATGGCATCGTTCATTTCTTTTTTTCCTACAGCATCTATCTTCAGGAGTGCTGAAGAAGGTTTGTCAATACGGGGCATCGAAAGCGAAAGGTCAACGACCTCTGCGAATCCTGTACTGTCTATCTTATCCATTGTATCCTGTATGTCAGTGTGAATTATATGACCGATCATAATTATTGCACCGTGTTCAAGGAATCGCTCTTCTCCTGACCGGATGACTTCCACACCACTGTCTTCGAACCTTGAAATTATCGTATTAAGTTTTTCATGATCGATCTCAAATACAAGTTGAACCGGAATTGTGCCACGGGGTGTACGCTTTTCATGATGATGGACTACAGAGATCAGGTTACCTTTTAATTCCGATATCGGATTTAGTGCTAAAATTAACTGACCTGGAATATCTTTTAATTCTACATCCATTGAAATTCGCATACTATATCCTCGTTTTAACTTTTGTAATGTCTAATGTATTCACCTATAATACTTATATCGCTACTGTTTGAAGGCAGTTATATATTTTGGTAGAAAAAATATCTGCATCTGCACTTTTAATTATTATCCCGAATCAGGATAATGTTGCCTCTGCCTTGTTTGAATTTCTTGATAACCCCTCTCTGCTCAAGGTCAGAGACCATAAGGCTTACTTTTGCTTCGGAATATTTTAATTTGCTGCGAAGGTCTTTTTGTGTGATCCGGCCATCGTTTGCTTTTATTATGTCAATGATCTCCTGAAGATCAGATGGAAGAGATACAGTTGTTTTTATTTCGGCAGTATGTTCTATTTCTTCAGGCGCATCCACATCGATTATTGGCATCAATTCTTCGTTTTCAGAAGAACGTTTTTTGTACGCGTAGATTGAAAAACGAACGACCACAAATAACATAATTACGGCGATAAGATAGAACAAACTAGAATTTGTGTTATCTTCGATCGTTTTGATGTCCTCTTCAAAATCATCTGTGATCTCTGATAATTCAGTTTTGTTTAAAATTTCCTCATCATATGATGGAAATAACAGTAGGTCAAGCACATAATCGCCATCATCTGTTATTGTTATGAGTTCTTCGGCAAAACTCATCAATGTGTTATTGGTGTAATATTTGGCAGTGATAAGGTAATTCCCGGGTGCCAGATTAAATGAATATAGACCATACTTTGCAACAATGGATTGTGGGGGAGTGGAGTTCACCTCGATCACGGCATTCTCTATAGGTTGGAATGTGTACCACTCATATACTGCGCCGTGTATGGTTGCAGTGTTTGCTGCCTGTGCCGTACTTATAAGTAATGCTATGGCAATTATATAAATAAATACGTAAAATATATATTTTGAATTCACAATGGTATGTTAAAGTGTTATATGCATATATCTTTTGCTCATAGATTTAAAGGGCTGATAAAGTATTATAAAGCAAAATATTGCAGAATAATGCTTTAAATAGGATTTTAAATCCTTATGTTTTTTCTGAAAGTAAAGTATGTTTATATTTAAACGTGTCAATAGAGGAATTGTACAATTTACTTAAATGGAGGAAATAAATTATGAGAACTAAAATAATGAAAATATTTGCATATCTCGCAATTGTGCTGATGGTCGTCAGTATTCTGCCAGCAGGCGCGCTTGCTGCAGGAAATGATGAATATATGGCACCAAGAGGTGCAGATGCATATAATGATGATGCAGATAAGAACATGACCCGTGATCAGATAAGAGATAGGGTGAACACAACAGATGATGCGCCGAGGAATGAGGTTGCAAAGCAGACAATAGGTGCAATTCAAAGTGATGTAGATGAGTATAGGTCTGCAAAAGAGCGAATTGTGACTGTACGAAACGATTATTCAGATGCAAAGAAAGATTTTCAGGACATAAGGATCAAGATCAATAATAAGAAAGTATCTGCAGATTCGGATGAGGTCGTTGAATCTACCCGTACTTACATGGACCGTACTATAGAATATATGATCACACATCTTGAGAGTGTAAAGGAAAATGTTGATAATGCAGACGGCGACAATGCAGATGAGATATCCGAAACAATTGATGGATATATTGAACAATTGCAACAGCAACAGGAGGAATTAGAAACTGCATCGACCAGACAAGAATTTGCAGAGATTGCAAAGGAAGTCCGAAGTATATGGAAGGACGCAGAGAAACGCGCAAAATACTTTGCAGGAAAGTCTGTTGATAGAAGGCTCGATAACTATCTGGCAAAATCGGATGCTCTTGCACTTCGTATTGGGGTTGAGATCAATCGATTAAATGAGTCAGGTGAAGATGTTGGGGATCTTGAAGAAATGCTTGCCGAATACAATGGGTTGATCGAAGAGGCTAAGCGGAATCAGGAACTTGCAAAAGAAACAATCCTAAACCGCAATGGCGATGATGACGATGCAGTAGATGATGCAAACGGATACATGCGTGAAGCAACCAATAACATCAAGGAAGCAAATCATATATTAAAAGAACTGTTTGATGAACTTAAATCATTCAGGACAGGCGGCTCTGTATCACTCGATGGTGCTGGAAAACTTGCCACTGAGGGTAACGGCACTGCAGTATTTTCAGGCAACCTTAATATCATTATAAATGCAACCAACGCAAAACTTGTTATTAAGGATCTTGCAGGAGATGCGAACATAAGCATTGAAGGTGATTACACACTGGTCAATGACGACGATGATGAAGACGAGGAAGACGATGATAACAATCGTGCACTTGTATACCACGACTTTACCGGAACTGTTCATATTAATGGTTCACGTTTGACTGTTATGGTACGCGGGAATAATCTAAACATCACAGCAGAAGGTGAAGGCAGTGCTATACTTTCCGGACGTGGGTCATATAATGTCAAAAAGGCTGGTGTGTCTTCTGAGGAGGCTATGTGGGCTGGCAACGTTGAAGAATCTGATGACGAAAATGATTCTGACGATGAAAATGATACACCAGATGAAACTGAAACCTACGAGAATGAGTCTGAAACCAACGAGAACGAGTCTGAAACCAACGAGAACGAAACCGACGAGAATGATAATGACGATGGAGATTATTAAAATGTCACGCATCAGGAATCTCGTAATCGTGACAGTTCTTTTAGCCGGACTTGTGGTTTCAGGTTGTGTAAGTGATGAACCTGCTGAAACTGTACAAATTGATGAGTCCACGCAACAAATATCTGCTGCAGATAGCGCTTTAGTCAATGAGGCTGTTGGTCTGACTGATGCAGAGGTCATGGATCTTGAATCCGACATGGCAGAACTTGAAGCTTTACGCTCTGACATGGATATGGAGGAAAACCTAACACTTGAGGGAGTTTAAGGCGGACATCCGCCTTTTTTCTTTTTACCTTTTCTCTTTCTTTTTTTCTTTATTCGTATGGTTAATATTTATTGACTATATGTGTGAATTTCAGGGTAATGCCATCGGTCTTGTACACTTTGTGCACACTCGCGCAAGTATTATATATTTAATAGGCATATACGTTAAATGTAAACTAAATTTCATATTATGGGGAAAACCATGAACAATATGTTTAAAACAACAATTCTGTTAGCATCTCTTACTGGACTGTTAGTTATGGTCGGGCGTGCAGTTGGCGGTCCGGGTGGCATGATAATTGCTTTTGTATTCGCAGTTGTCATGAACTTTGGGAGCTACTGGTATAGCGATAAGATCGTTCTTAAGATGTATAAAGCAAGGGAAGTTACTGAATCTGAAGAACCTAAGTTGCACAGGGTTGTTTATAATCTTGCATCGCGTGCGAATATTCCTATGCCTAAAGTCTACATCGTAGAAACTTCAATGGCAAATGCCTTTGCAACAGGTCGCAATCCAAATCATGCGGCTGTTGCTGCTACGACCGGAATTCTTGACCTTCTAACCGACGAAGAACTTGAAGGCGTGCTTGCACACGAACTTGCGCATGTAAAAAACCGCGACACACTGATCAGTGCTGTTGCAGCGACAATTGCAGGAGTTATCACCATGGTCGCAATGATGGCGCGATGGGCTGCAATTTTTGGCGGCATCGGTGGTCGTGATGATAATGGCGGTTCAAATATTGTAGGATTCATTGTGCTTGCAGTTCTAGCACCTATTGCAGCAACAATCATCCAGCTTGCAATCTCAAGATCACGTGAGTTTGCAGCAGATGCAGAAGGTGCACGCATATCCCAAAAACCATGGGCTCTTGCGAACGCTCTTGGAAAACTGGAAAACGGTGCATCAAATTACCGCCCAAGAAAAGGCGATGTCGAAGCATCTCAAAATACGGCACACATGTTCATCGTGAATCCGCTAAAAAGTGGCGTAATTGGATCACTTTTCAGAACACATCCACCAACAGAAGAGAGAATACGCCGCCTTAATGCGATGTAAATTTGATATTAAGTTAATTTTAGACGGGATTTAAAAGATAGACAGGATCTGGACTGTGGTCTTTGATCATATTCTGTAAATCCAGTTAATCCTGTCCAAATGTTTCTTTAATAGTATATAAATTATAGAATTATATAGTCCGAGTCAATCTGAGCGTCAGCAAAGATTTTCTTTTATCTGAATATTTCCAACCGAGAGACATGAGTTTAAACGTTTGAATGCGCTTCAGCACTTTAACAGACGTGGTTTTCGGCTCAGCAACTTTAAGTTGTCTCTTCGCTGTTTTGAGTGGGTAAGGCTTCCGTTACAGAAAATTCATTCCTGCTA
>JAMJFS010000049.1 GCA_023544565.1 Methanosarcinaceae archaeon | reverse complement strand
GACCAATGTAATTGGGACAATGAATGTACTGGAAGCACTAAGACAAACAAATCACCCGTGCTGTGCCGTCATGATCACCAGTGACAAATGTTATGATAATGTTGAATGGATATGGGGATACAGGGAAACGGATGCTCTTGGTGGCAAAGATCCTTACAGTGCCTCAAAAGGGGCAGCCGAACTTATAATAAAAACATATGCACATTCATTTTTTAATATGGCTGAAAGCAATGTCAAAGTTGTATCAGTCAGGGCAGGAAATGTAATTGGAGGGGGCGATTGGGCACAGGATCGCATCGTTCCAGATTGTGTGAGAGCATGGTCCAATGGAGATAAGGTAAAGGTACGCAATCTTTCGGCAACAAGACCATGGCAACATGTGCTGGAGCCTCTTAGCGGATATCTCTTGCTTGGACAAAAACTATTTGAAAATTCCGAATTGAATGGAGAACCATTTAATTTCGGACCGAATGCTGACCAGAACTATACTGTCGGCGAATTGATCAATGAAATGGAACAATACTGGTCCGGTGCAAATGTAGAAGTGATTAGTGATCCGGGTATTCAGAACAAAGAAGCAAATTTATTGAAACTTTGTTGTGACAAAGCTCTTCATCATTTAAGTTGGAAGCCAACCCTAAACTTCCAGGAAACTGTGCAATTCACGGTTGAATGGTATAGAAAATATTATGATCAGAATGAAGATGTCTTTAGCATGACATGCAAACAAATTGAAGATTATTCCTTCTTAGCATCCAATAGACAACAAGTATGGGTGAAAAATAATGATTGAAGGTGTGGAGTTAACTCCACTTAAAATTATTTCAGGTGATTCAGGTGATGTCCTGCATGCAATTAAGCGAACCGAGTCTTCGTTTCAGGGATTTGGCGAGGCTTATTTTTCGACTGTCGATAAAGGCGCAATAAAAGCGTGGAAACGCCATAATAAGATGACATTGAACCTGGTGGTCCCTTGTGGAGAGATCAAATTTGTACTATATGATGACCGTCAAGATTCACAAACCTATGGCCAAATCAATGAATTGACCCTATCTCTTCAAAATTATCAGCGATTAACAGTGCCGCCGCTGGTCTGGTTAGGGTTTAAGGGATTAGGCGACGATTTGAACATGCTAATGAATGTTTCAGACATTCCCCATGACCCCGAGGAATACGATAAAATCGATGCATATAAAAATCATATTAACTATCTGTGGGATTAGGGTTCAACATGAAAACAATAATACTTGCTGGTGGATTTGGCACTCGCCTTTCAGAATATACTGACATCAAACCAAAACCCATGGTAGAGATTGGTGGGCAGCCGGTTTTGTGGCATATTATGAACATTTATGCCTACTATGGCTATAAGGACTTCTTAGTTGCTCTTGGCTATAAAGGTGAAGTAATCAAAGAATATTTCCTGAATTATTATGCCCTCAAATCAGATTTCACAGTTAATCTGGCAAATGGGAATGTGGACTATCTACAAAAGAAAACAGTCGATTGGAAAGTATCTCTCATTGATACGGGGTTGAATTCGTTGACTGGAGGTCGGGTGAAGCGGCTCAAGAAATACGTCGGTAATGAGACTTTCATGCTCACTTATGGCGACGGAGTGGCAAATATTGATATACAGAAATTGGTTGAATTTCATAAAAGTCATGGTAAAATGGCCACGATCACAGCTGTTCGTCCAGCAGCACGGTTTGGTGAGTTGCTCATGTCAGACGATCAAAATGTAATCTCTTTCCAGGAAAAACCGCAGACAACCCAGGGCTGGATCAATGGAGGTTTTTTCGTGCTGGAGCCAGAGTTCTTTGACCTTATAAATAACGATCGAACAGTTCTGGAGGAAGATCCACTTGAACGTGCCGCTGAAGCAGGAGAACTGAAAGCATATCTTCATGATGGATTCTGGCAATGTATGGATACAGTACGGGACAGAAATGTACTTGAAGATCTCTGGCAGACCAATCAATCTCCCTGGAAGGTGTGGAATGATTCCAGATAAGTTAATCCGCCTTTCTAAATCGGTCATTGGTGATGCTGAAAAGAAGGCAGTAATGGGAGTTCTGGACAGAGAATACCTTGGAATGGGCAAAGAAGTCCAGGAATTTGAAGATCTATTGACCCGACATTTCAATCGTCCTGCAGTATGTGTCAACACAGGCACGGCTGCTTTACATCTTGCACTACAAGCACTTGGAATTGGCCCTGGTGATGAGGTATTGGTTCAATCCTTGACATATGTTGCTTCATTTCAAGCCATATCAGCTACAGGTGTCAGACCTGTAGCATGTGAAGTTGACCCTTCTACAATTACAATTGACATCAAGGATGCAAAAAAACGTTTGACAGATAGAACAAAAGTTATCATGCCCGTTCATTATGCTAGCGGAATGGGTGAACTGGATGACATATATGCTTTTGCAAAAGAGAATGGCTTGCGTGTAGTGGAAGATGCTGCCCATGCTTTTGGGGGTTATTACAATGGAAAGAAAGTTGGCAGTTTTGGCGATATAGCCTGTTTTAGTTTTGATGGGATCAAGAACATAACATCTGGAGAAGGTGGGGCAATTGTCACAGATGATGAAACGGTTCTTCAAAAGATTCGTGATGCTCGCCTTCTGGGAGTTGAAAAAGATACCGAAAAAAGGTATAGTGGGGAGCGAAGCTGGGATTTTGATGTAAGGTATCAGGGATGGCGCTATCACATGAGTAACATTATGGCAGCCATTGGAATAGAACAGTTTAAAAGACTACCTGAATTTGCAACTCGCCGACAGTCTTTAGCAAAGCGATATCGTAATAATTTAGGATCAATTGATTCAATTGAGTTACTTGATCTGGATTTGAGTAATATAGTTCCTCATATCTTTGTTATTAAACTAAAGTCAGGAAAGCGCGATGACATCCGGAGATTATTATTAGAACAGGGCATTCAAACAGGGGTACATTATCAGCCCAACCATATTTTAAGTTTGTATAATGGAGATAACAAATCTCTTCCTGTCACTGAAGAGTTATTTCATAAATTATTGAGTTTACCACTCCATCCTGATCTGAAAGAAACTGATATTGATTATATATGCAGTAAACTTATTGAATGTTTAGATTAAATAACATAAATACATTATAAATCTCATATCGCGAAATATACACTAAATCTATATCAAGGGGATGAAAAAATAGTAGACCAATCAGACAATGGTTCAATTAGTGCACCAAAAGTAAGCGTGATTATGAATTGTTTCAATTGTTCAAAATATCTCCAAGAGGCAATTGATAGTGTTTATGCTCAAACTTACGCAGACTGGGAAATCATTTTCTGGGATAATGCTTCTACTGACAACAGTGCTGAAATTGCCAAAAGTTATGACAAAAAATTGCGTTATTTCCGGGGAGAAAAGAATATTCCTTTAGGAAATGCCAGGAATTTAGCAATTGAGATGGTAAGAGGGGAATATGTGGCTTTTCTGGATTGTGATGATATCTGGATGCCACAGAAGCTGGAGAAACAGGTGAAGCTCTTTGAAACACAATCAGATGTCATGCTCGTGTACTCTGATAGCTATTTAATCGATTCTGAAGGAAATACGATACGAACAGCTTTTGAGACCGAAGAACCTTATAAAGGTCAGGTATTCGATGAATTGTTATGTAGATATAATTTCATACCACTTTTAACGGCAATGATTAGAAAAGAAGTTTTCGATAAAGTCGGATTATTTAACCCTGCCTATAAGATGGCCGAGGAATATGACTTGTTTTTGAGAATTGCTCATCTTTTTTCTATTGATTATGTTGAATCACCTATGGCGAAATATAGGATACATGACGGCAATTTCAGTAGAAATCTGGATATTGGCATTAAGGAAGAACTTGAAATACTCAATAAATGGATTCGTGAAAGCTCAGCACTTACAAAGGAAGATGTAAAAAAAGTAAAAATAAAAAAAGTAAAACGATATGCTGCGTTGTATCTTTATTATTTTGTTAAATATACACATCTGCCAAAAAGATTCGCAAAATTTTACTGAATGATGATTCAAAAACACTACCATGGCCCAAATACTACTCCCCCTGACCCTCATCATAACCGCAATCCCCCTTGCAGTATACCTCATCTACATCCTCGCAGCAATAACTTCAAAACCAATTCCACCAAAACCGTTGCAGCAATTACCCAACATAAGCATAGTCATCCCTGCCTACAATGAAGAATCAGTAATCTCCGACCGCATCAATAACCTCGCAGAAATCTACCCAAAAGACAAGATGGAACTCATCATTTCCAACGACGGTTCCTCAGATAACACCGAAACCATTGCACAAAATGCTTTAAAAAACAACTCCCTCTCCGGAAAAGTCATCACTCACTCCCGCAGCGGTGTGAACAAAGCCATCAATCGCGGCATAAATGAAACTTCCAGCGAGATTGTTGTGATCACAGGTTCGGACGGGCTTTTTGATAAAGATACCATACCGGATCTGGTCAGCACACTTTTGAGCAGTGATGACATCGGTGCAGTATCCGGTGATCTT
>JAMJFS010000048.1 GCA_023544565.1 Methanosarcinaceae archaeon | reverse complement strand
GTGTAGCACAGGATGTTGTCGATCTCATTGAAGAGGAACATGCAAATGGTAACAAAGTCATGATCAACGTCTCAGGCGGACGGAAACCACAGGCGTTTGGTACGCTGTTTGGCGCCTATGCCAGAAGCGATATGGTGAGCCGTATCGTCTATGTTACGGAAGAGGACAACTCTATCATTGATTTCCCTATTTTAGGATTCAACATTTCCGATACAAAAAAGAAGATACTTGATAACATTCGATCCGGTATAACATCGGTAAGTGAAATTAGTAAAATAATTGATATTTCCAAAGGTATGGCTTACAATCATCTGCGTGAACTCAAGGCAATGGGATACATAACAGGCGAGGATGGGTACACCATCACGGATGCAGGTAGAATTGCAGTGATATGAATTGAAGTCGAAAAAACACATATACACGGAGGGTTAAAATGATTGACATTTTCAAAAAACGTATATCGGAGCACCAGAAAGTTAGTTTGACTTTAACAAATGGGAAGATAATTGAAGGTTTCGTTGAAGATATTGGTGATGATTACCTCCTGATCGATGGAGGTTTCAAAAGCATTGGTGTCAATTACAACATGATCGGTGTCTGGGAAATCGAAAGATCGTTCATGTCCATACAACCTCAACCAGTTGTTCCTGTTGAATCCCAACTGCCTACAAACCAGGATATTATTAAAATTGATGACTATGACCGGATTGCTGAAAGTGTCAATGAACTCCTATCCGATTTTAGTGGACATGACCTTTCATATTCAAAATTAAAGTTAAAAGATATCGAGAAATCCTTACCATTGGATCCCCTTGATTCTACAAACTTTTCTGATACTAAAAGAAAATGGGATAATATAAACAGCCAGTATACAAATTTTATTAAAAACAATACCAATTTAAGTCGAATTCCTTATTTTGTGGATGAACTAAAAACACTGGCAAATGAATATCCAAACATTGGTTTTTTCTATTACAATGCCGGATGTTATCTTTCATCGATCAATTCAATCCCCGAAGCTTTAGATCTTTTTGAAAAGGCTTTTACTGCTGAAAAAGTGCCTAAGTATATCTATAACGCAGCAGCGTCTGCATTTGATCTGGGAAATTACGAAAAAGCATACAATGATCTTGCCGTTTATTTTAGTGCCATTAGACCATCATTAGACATTGATGCATGGTATGTTTTCTGTGGATTAGCTAAAAACTTAAATGATTATTATCTTTTCAAAGAGGTCATTCTAAATCACATCACTGGAATGCAGGAGATCACTGATGAGAACCGAAAAGATGTATTGTTGTCAATAAGATCTATTCTCTATATCTTAGATCACAAAAAAGATACTGAAAACGCATCCGTGGCAATCAAACTTCTAAATGAAGAGTTACTTGATATCAAACAAGTTGAATCATTTTTAAAATCATCATTGGAAAATTTGCCACAAATCCCATCTTCTGAATTCGATGAGATGGCAAAACTGCTTGATGATATGAAAGCGAGTAGTTCCAAACCTGTTAACGATCACATTTCTACCCGGGGTCTTGGAACATGCCTATTATGTGAAAAACCGAAGCATATACATGGTTACATCTATCGCTATATACCCCCAATGAAATATGGATTTATTAGAGATATGAATGGAAATGAGTATTATTTTGGGCAAAACCAAATTATAGATAAATCTGTTGAAGAGGAACTCAGTAGATATGGAAATGAATTGAATTATGGTGGAGAAATACATGTTGTTTTTGAACCGAGTGAATCTACAAAACACAATGCATCGGTTGACATGATTGCACTTAACGTTCATTCATACAGATCAGTTGAAAGTATGATCACATTAGCCAAGACATTCGCAAAAGAAAAGGATTGTCCACATGCAATTGCTGAAATTGATAATGCATTACGGCTTGACGAGGATAATTCTGAATTAAATGGTCTGCGTGATAAATGGATAGCAGAATACGAAAAAAACAGTGAAAATGACATCACTGAAAAATCGTTCAATCTGAACCCTTCTACACCACAGGAATGGCATGAAAAAGGAAATATCCATGTAGAACTTGAAGAGTATGAAGATGCAGCGGCATGTTTTGAAAGAGCAGATTCAATTACTCCAAAATTATCAAGTGGCTGGTATAGTCAGGGAGTTTCTTTTTTCCATTGTGCAAAGTACGATGAAGCTTTAAGATCGCTTGATAAATCATTGAAGTTGAACCCTTTCAATTATAGGACTCGATCAATGAGAGGTTCAACTCTTGTAAAGATTGGTAAATTTGAAGATGGAATTGCTGATTTCAACAAAGCGATATCTATTAAACCTGACTTCACTGATGCCTGGTTAAGCAAAGGCCTCATACTTACATATCTTAAAAGATATGATGAGGCATTGAATGCATGTAATACAGCGATCAAGTACAATCCAAACAATGTGTTGGCTTTGTCAATGAAAAGTACCATTCTCTTAAAACTGGATCGAGCAGAAGAGGCACTTAGTTTGATCGACAGGGCATTGGAAATTGAACCGAAAGATATCGAATCGCTGTTTACAAAAGGCTATGTTCTCTCAAAACTCAATCGATATGATGCAGCCCTTGACTTTTTCAATAAATCGCTGGAAATTGAACCTAGCAATATAAGATTTTTGTCGAAAAAATCATTTGCACTTTCTGAACTTGGACTGCACATTGAAGCATTGGAAGTGATTGAATCCGCGTTGAAATCAAACCATAGCAATCCAAAAACATGGTATTACAAAGGGGTTGTGCTTTCAAACGCCGGTGAATATTACGATGCGCTTGCTGCTCTTAACAGTTCACTTGAACTTGATCCTGCTGCCACAAGGGTTTCGAGAATGAAAAAACATGTTCGTTCTAAACTTGGATTGGATGGCGATACAGACGACCAGTTCACTGTTGATAGTGATGACGAAGATTTCACCAATGGAAACACTCTTGGAGATTATTTAAAAATTAGTAAGGTGAAAAAGTAATCTATGGATTTTGTGATGTGAAAATGGCTGGCAAAAATGTGAAATTATTTGGTGTATTCTCACGAAAAAAGCCAACCATTTTCAACCTTAACTCAATATTATAATACTTAAAAATTGCGGGATATATGGAGTATCAAGTTAACAAATGCTTTTTGAGTGATACCGATTAATCCGTATTCCCATCAACCCGAAACACCGCATAAACAGGATAATGATCCGACACCGCAACCGTCTCATCAAAACTCAACCCATACTCAATATCATACCGCAAAACTCCGGCATCGCCTGTAAAATCACTTGAATCGGTGAGTATGATCCTGTCATAGGTGTAATCCGTGGATATCGTAGTGGTGTCCAGGGTATTGTCAATGCACCAGTAATACTCACTCAGGTCAGAAATTGAATTTTCGTTGAAATATGAGCCGTCTGCATTCAGATCTCCCATCACAATGAAATCCTGCTCGTTCGGGTACATGCTCTGTGCATATTCAACAACATCATCGAGTGCATTGATCTCATCTGTTGCCTCATCAGGGTCGGTGTGAATGGTAAGCAGAGTAACATCGAAGTTGCCACCCAGTGCCTCGAATGAAGCGATATAAGGCTGCCTGTGGAACGGATCGGTACCGGCAGGTTCAGGGTAGGTGTGTGGGTCTCCAACCTGTTTCACGGTCTGTGTGTTGTAGATGTAGGCATACTGTTCCTTGCTGGTTGTGCGACCGAGCCGTTCACTGACCACATAATCATACTGCGCACCATTTGAATTGACCACATCTAATAGTTCAGGCAGGGCGGTCTGCGATATGTCTCTGATCTCCTGTATTGCTACGATGTCATAGGTGCGGATGATCTTACCAAGTACGTCCATCACTTCTGGCTTTGATGCTTTGCTGACTCCGAATACCTGGATGTTGAACGCGCCTATGCGGAGTAGATCGCTGTTTTTAGTGTTGTCAATGATATCCGGTTATGTAGGTGGAGCATCGTTAGTTTGTACTATTGAGGATGCTGTCATGTCCGGCGCTACGCAGCCTGCTGTTAATATTAAGATTATGATTATGGAGATTGTTTTTAGGTGCATGGGTTTTGTTCTGGAATTTTATGTTTTGATGGATGTGAACAAGCCTTCTCTGCCGCATGGCAGCAGGGAGGGGGTAGTTCACTCAATCAGCAATTTTTCGAAATCAAGTAAGTCAAAAACAAAATAGCCGGCATCGGTTAATTTATCTTTTCCCTCAATTGTTCTGGCTATGATACCATAATGTTCATTTCGGCTTTCATTGCGCCAATGGACATGTTCAGACTTTTCCTTTAACTGCCCGATCAAGCTCATAGTTTCTGCTTCACTCATGTCTTTCCATTTTACTTCACAAAAGAAAATGTTGGATTCATCATCAAGAGCTATAATATCGATCTCCCTCTCTTTATACCACCATGATCCAAGTTTTAAAAATGAAAATGGTACGCCGTCTTTTAAGTTCATATCCCACAGAAACTCTTTTGCAATATTTTCAAATGTCCTCCCCAGATAAGAATTAAGCCCATTCTTAATACGTTTCAGCGCAACTTCTCCGCGACCAAGATCGATCAAGTCCTCGCTGGGTAAAATGAAACGAAACCAAAAAGCAAATGCATTGTCCTTTATGGAGTATAGTCCTTTTTTGGACCGGACGGATTCTGTCACGGGTATTTCCCTTTTTATTATTCCAAGATCGATTAGAACACCCAAGTATTTGTTTACGAGACCGCGATCAAGTCCTGTATAATTAGTAATCTTGCCAAGATTTGTGCTGCCGCTGGCAATCGATTCAAGTATTGAAAAATAATACCGGGGCTCTTCAAGTTCTTCAAGCAGGATGAATTTGATATCTCTGTAAATGAACGAATCAAAATTCAATATTTGCTTGTCTATGTTCCAGTATATGTCATGTGCAGGGTTAATTTGTGTGATGTATGCAGGAGTTCCGCCAAATACGCTGTACATCTCCACTGCACGCTTTACATTTCCAACATAGCCTGCTACGTCTTCAGAGATCGTGCCGGGTGAAAACTATTCCATTGAAGGTGCTGTATCAGATAGAGGGGCAGTTCGGGAATTCACGCGCGATGACGGGACACTCAATATGGTTGCAAATATCGAAGTGACAGACGGCAGCGGACATATCCGTGTGGCACTTTGGGGTGATCATGCACTTGTTATAGATGAACTTGATATTGATAGTCCAATTCAAATAATGGATGCATATTCGAAGATTGGATATAATGATCAAATTGAACTGAGTGTCGGGAATCGGAGTAGAGTTATTGTTTTTTGAAAAACTTTTTTTGCGAAATGAAGCGGGGAAATTTTATTTCTCTTTATGAAGGATGAACGGATTAAGAGCTTCGCAGTGTTACAGGCGGTCTACTAAAACGTGTGCCGAAACTAAATGTTTTTTGAGCCTTTTTTGCGAATGGTTCTGATGTAAGAGATTTTTTTGATTTTCATGCAATTTTAGAAATACGCCGCCGCTTCGCTCCGGATGGTTAGTGTGGAAATGCTGTTACCCATACATAATATTCATAGTTTCATTCTCTCTTTGTTTAGCTTTAATGTATTCTTGTTCCTGGTATAGATTAAAATCCCATCGAATATGGTTTGTTCTAGCATTTCTTTGTTTTTGCACTCTTATTATTTCCCACATCTTTTCTTGTTCACTTCTTAGCATGACATTTCTTGGTTCATTATCTATATCATATTGTTTCCGCTTGCTTGGGTCTGATAATACGGAATAAGCCTCTGCGATTTTTTTAAACATTTCTTCGGCTTT
This sequence comes from Methanosarcinaceae archaeon, assembly GCA_023544565.1. Lineage (GTDB taxonomy): Archaea > Halobacteriota > Methanosarcinia > Methanosarcinales > Methanosarcinaceae > Methanovorans. Next base: position 24 of record JAMJFS010000048.1, on the reverse strand, counting down.
TGGTAACTTGTTTTTGTCGGGATG
>JAMJFS010000047.1 GCA_023544565.1 Methanosarcinaceae archaeon | reverse complement strand
AAGGAGTACAGGGTACCAATGTCATCATCCAGGAAACAATGGATGAGAAGGAGGAAGCCCGCAAGGTCGTTGAGATGATCGAGGAGTATATCGGCGCCGGCATACCAATGACCGATATCGCTGTTCTCTACCGCACACATGCACAGGGACGGCTTGTAAAACAGGCACTCATAATGCGGGGATTGCCTGTCATCGTAAAGGATGATACAGATTTCCTAAAACAAACCGAGATCAAGACGGCATTTTCATATCTCTATGTTCTGAACAACATTACGCATCCAACCGCACGCGGTACGGAAGCATGGTGGAGACTTTTCCATTACAATAATGCACTCAGTAGCAGTGATTCCATCAAGATCGCTGAATATATCAAAAAGAACTGGGTCTCATTCCAGGATACGATATATTATCATATTGATGAACTCGGACTCAGTGACAGTGGAATTGAGACCATCTCCAGAGTAAAAGGTCTTGTTGAAGACCTCTCAAGAATGTCAAAACTTGATATTTCCGACCTTGTCCTTGAGATATACGACCGCAGTGGACTCAGCCGTCAATTCTCGCATCTGGATACCGTAAGAACCCGGGAAGCATTACTCAACCTCAGCAAACTTCATGACGTGGCAGTTGCTTTTGAGAAAGATCACGAAAAAGGATTGTCTGATTTTGTGGGTTATCTTGAGATCCTTGATGAGATGGGTGGAAATCCTCCGGCTGCACGAATTCTAGAGGATGATGCGATCAATCTGATGAGTGTCCATTCTGCCAAAGGACTGGAATTTGATGTTGTGTTCGTGATCAACATGGCAAAAGATAAGTTTCCGCTCACGCGCGGTGGCAAGGAACCTATCATACCGCTTGAGTTTATGGATCAGTATAAAGATCTCTTTGAGCTAGACCTGTCCGCATCTGATCTTGAAAGTGCTATTCGTGACCGCAAAAGAGAGATCAAACTCGAAGAGGAGCGCAGGCTTGGTTATGTCGCATTTACCCGTGCAAAAACAAATCTCATCCTGACACTTGCATCCGAATACGGCGGGAATGCGAGAGACCCATCCGTTTTCCTGTTCGACATTGGATTTGCCGATCTGGTGAATACTGAACCCGATGCGGATGGTAATGTTGTACTTGACGACCTGACATATCGCCTTGATACTGATATCAAGGCACGTGAAGTTGTCATGGACGATGAACTTGAGAGAAGGAAGAACCAATGGCGAAATCTTGTTATCGAATCTCTTGATTCGGGTGATCTTGCACAGACAGTTCATAACGTGCTTGTGTATCAGTCTCTTAAGGATGGGGGTGTGGGAAAGTATCGTGATGACCTCAACTCAAACTGGCCAACCATCGATCCGGAGGCTGATGCAAAAGAGATCCTTTCCGCAATAAAATCAGGCGGGAACGGGTTGAAGTTCAATTCCGAGACCATGACATTCAGTGTGTCGTCCATCAAGGTGTATGAGAAATGCCCTAAACAGTACGAACTCCAGAACATACTGAGAATGCCTACAAGGGCTTCGGAAGACAGTACGGGTGCTATGAATCTGGGCAGTTTCGTGCATAAGGTTTGTGAGATTACTGTAGAGGATAAGATCTCGACAAAGGATGAGATGTATAAGATCGCAGATGAACTTGTCACAAAATCCGAATGGAAGGGCGTAGATCTTACGAGAGCAAAACCACTGCTTGAAGTGTTCTGGCTACGCAATGGATCCAGAATTAAAGACAATTTGTTTGTTGAAAAACGGTTCAGTGTGCCAATCGAGGGTTTCATTTTCAAGGGATTCATTGACAGGATAGACCTGTTGCCAGGAACTGATAATGAAGTGGAGATCATTGATTACAAGAGCGGCAAGACCGAACCAACTCCTGATGATAGGTCAAAGCAATTGTTGCTTTATGCACATGGGTTCAATCATCTTTATCCTGATTATGTAGTTCGAAAACTTACACTTGATATGCTTGCACGGGATAAGCCAAGGGTTTATGAATTGCAGGATGATGGGAATTATACTGGCGAGAGGGTAAAACCTCTTAATTTGGATGTGATTGAGGAGATGGCTGAGACTGCGAGGTCTATTGCTCATGATTACGAGCATGGGTTTAAGAGGGTTGGAGATGAAAGTGTTTGTGGGGATTGTGGGTTTAGGTTGTATTGTGGGGAGTGAACGTGACAAAATCATACCTAATATTCGATACCGAAACCACAGGCTTACCTATTAACTGGAAAGCACCGATCACAGACCTGAACAACTGGCCACGTCTGGTCCAGATCGCATGGTGGCATTGCGATAAAACGGGAAATATACTCTCGGATTCAGATTACATCGTAAAACCGCAAGGATTTACCATTCCCAAAGACGCTGAAAATGTTCATGGCATCTCAACTAAAAAAGCTATCAATGAAGGCATTGATCTGGAAGTGGTTCTCAATGAATTTACCGAAGCAATGAAACGATCAGACTTTCTGGTAGCTCATAACATGAATTTTGATGAGAAGATTATAGGGGCTGAATTTTTGAGAGCGGGTTTTAAGAATCTCTTAACCAATATCCCGAAGATATGCACTATGGAGATGTCAACCAATTATTGTAAGTTGCCTGGCCCGTTTGGATATAAATGGCCGTCCCTTTCAGAATTGCATTACAAATTGTTTGATAAATATTTTGATGAAGCGCATGATGCTGCTGTTGATGTGAGGGCGTGTGCAAGTTGTTTTTTTGAGTTGAAGGATAGAGGAGTTATTGGATTGTGAAGCGGTTTAAGGGTTCTGTCGCACTGAACACATGTAGATGGTTGTACAATTCTTCATTAGGGCAGAGCATGCCCGAATTAACGCCTGTGGAGATGTTCGTTGGAACGTCAGCGAAACAGGAAGATGTCGTCTTGTAGACGGCGGTGTGTCACGTCACTCCTCAGCCGATTGTAAAACCCGGTTGTATAAATCATCATCGATCCAGAATCCTGCCTCATCACGAAGTTTATCTAATTCATCCCGAAGTGATACAATCTTACCCTCATACTTCGCACGCACCAAAAGACCAATAATTCCGGTTATTCGTAATCCATACAGATTTGCCACCCTTCTTGCTTCGGACTCATCCAGAAAAACCACGTCCGGTTGCTGCTCAATAGCCAGCGCAATAGTCTCAGCCTCTCCAGCATGTAATTCCCGCTTAAGCAATCGAACAACAGATTCATTCACAGGTGTCATAACCTTTACCCAACCCAAACTGCAAGCTTCCCTCACTTCAAGAGCACCGGGTCTGCCATGCCCCTCCTCAACAACCTCTTTCCATACACTAGTGTTGAGTCAACAATAAAATGTCGCTAGAGTGAATAAACGGTGCGACCACACGCGCGCAGCGCGGCATGAATCGAAATCAAGAACGGCGTGAGCATATCCGGTGCGACCACACGCGCGCAGCGCGGCATGTTCCTGCACCACGACCACTAAATACAATACGGTTTTTAAGCGTCAGCTTATTTGCTATTCTGAGAATTGTATATTTGGGCTATGGGTTTGGTAGCATTGGAATACGCCGAGCGGCGGCGAAGACTGATGTTATAGATTTTATGGAGATCCATCCGTAATTTTGGAATATAGAATATTATATCATATGATCTATACCTTTCATAACCAGACATTTGAAAGTTGACATGACACTAGGCGTAATGAGAATTGTATCATAAAATCCTTTCAAAATCTCCAGGCGACCAATCCCTGCAGAATGGATCAAAGTAGATGAATCACTTATGGCTTCGAGCATAATCAATATCTTCATCCAAATTTTGTTCAGTATAGTAACGGGAAATTCCATATCGCCCCAAAAGTTCCTCGAACTCCCATCGAGTCATCCCGGCAAGAGCACAGGCTTTGCCGGATGAAAGTACTCCACGCTGATACAATGCCAATGAAAGTTCTTTGTGTAATTCCCGATCCAATTCCCTGGGTGGTAAATGGATCGCATCTACAATATCATCAGGGATTTTCAATGTAAGCATACTTATTTTTTTTACCTCTATTCTTTTACCACATATTATTATTTATTATTTATTATTTATTGTAGTTATCCCTAAAAGTTATAAACACATATCACCTTCCGGAAAACAATATATAATGAAATTAAACATTTAGTGCACCCAGTGCACTTTAGGCATATTTATAATAAAACCACAAGCATTCGGAGGAGGACACACATATTGTGTATAGAAATTGCCTGCATGAGTTCTTTTTAGTGAAAAGTGTTAAATTACTTCAAAAATTGCAAACTAAAACGTCTATATGCCAACTGTAAATTGTTATGACACAAAAATTAAAGTGCTTTTGGTAAAAATAGTCGAATGTGTGAGTAGTTCATTCCTTTTTGTCAAGATATCCCATTTTAGGATGAACACCCGGATTTGTCTTCAGAGTTCCAGCATATCTGTCTCTCAGTATTTTCCTCATGTCTTTAATGTGAGGTTCCAGCATGGTAATATGTCGATTGTGTTTAGATGCTTTTAATCTGAATCTGTGAAGTACTTTTTGTGAATAAGGGTGAAGTGTAGGATGACATATGATAGTATTCTCTTGAGGTTTGTGTTTGAAATATAGTATATGATCCCCTGCTGAGTCCTTTAATATTGAAAACCCTTCGAGTTTAATCTCTGCCCCTTCATATGCGGGATCTGTGCCATCATCAAGGGAGATCATGATTGAATCTTTTGTGATCTCACCACTCAAATTTTCAAAAAGCGGATCATCGTCTGTAAATGTCACACGAAGATGATCGGTTTCTATGTGTGAGCACTTACTGTTTTCATTTACTTTTCCCATGATAGGACTCCCCCATTTCAATCACAAAAACCGTCCAGATCTATTACTTTCGCATCCGGTGAAATCTCTTTAAGAATCTCCACTGTACCAGGATGACAGGTGAAGTAGAAGATTTGATTCGTAGATGCAAGTTGTTTTATGGTATTTCCTACATTTATAGATGTTGAAAACAGCACCTCATAAAGAAGAGTATGATAACGATTTTGTTTCTTAATATCAAAACATGTGTGGATAAAACGTGTGAAACATCTGATTTTTTAACGGCGAAGCAGATTATGGATTTTAAAAGGATGTATAGCTCCATTACTGATAAGAGCTTGAAAGAAAATTCACTGCCTTTAGATTTAGATACAAAACTAAAGAAATCAGGTAGAAAGAAACAAACTAAACCAAAAAAGCTTCTGGATCGTTTTATGAATTATAAAGACGATATTCTTAAGTTCATGCACAATTTTGAGGTTCCTTTTGACAATAATCTGGCAGAAAGAGGCATTAGAATGATTAAAGTACAACAGTGTCCTAGTTGCATAAGTGGATAATTATTTTTTGTGACGAATGAATACTTTAGATGAGTTTAAGATTGGGCTAAATAGTTATTATATTTCAACATATATTGTTTTTAACTACTTTTGCACTAAAAGAAAAGTATAGACGTCTCGAAAGTCTCAGGAATAAACTTTCAGAGATTGAATCACTGATAGATTAGAAACCATTTTGTCCAATCATAGATGACATGTATAAAAATAAAACATAAGTCACAAGGTTTTATCATTCATCATAATTCCACAAAGTCGTCAATGGCTAAATAACAATAAATATATCTGCAATCTTGCCAATACACCGAAGTCCAATATTAAATATTATTACATATAAGATACATTTCCACCAGAAAAGGAGAGCACATATCATGGTTACCGAGATCGAAAGAAAAGTAATGACTGCCAGCAAGGCATCTATCAGCCTTGCAAGTGTGCCGACACAGGCTAAAGACAGGGCGCTTGGGGCTATGGCAGAGGCACTTGATGCAGAGCGCGAAAGAGTGCTTGGGGCTAATGCTACGGACATTAAAAATGCAGAACAGCTCAAACAAGAGGGAAAACTATCCCAGGCTCTTGTTGACAGGTTGAAGGTAAAGGATCACAAGATCGATGAAATGATATCCGGCATAAGGGATGTTATCAAACTGGAAGATCCGGTCGGAAAGACGCTCAGCGCTTTAGAACTGGACAATGGACTTGATCTGTACCAGGTAAGTTGTCCGATCGGACTTATCGGTGTGGTCTTCGAATCACGCCCTGATGTTGTACCACAGATCATGTCATTGTGTCTAAAAAGCGGAAATGCTGTCATATTCAAAGGCGGAAGTGAAGCCCTCAACTCAAACCGGACAATCTTCGACATCCTTGTGGATGCGATCGAACAAACACCCGGTATGCCCAAAGGTGCATTCCAGCTAATGGAAACAAGGGAAGAAGTGATGGATATCCTGAACATGGATCAATATATCGACCTGCTGGTACCAAGAGGTTCCAACGAATTCGTGAAGTTCATACAGGATAACACAAAGATCCCGGTTCTTGGTCATGCAGACGGGATATGTCACGTATATGTTGACGATGGGGCTGGGGCTGGGGCTAAATTTGAAGTCAACCTTGACAAAGCCTATGATGTTTGCTTTGATTCAAAGGTACAGTATCCTGCAGTATGCAATGCAATGGAAACCCTGCTTATACACAAAAACATCGCAGAGATTTTCCTTCCCAAAATGGCAAATATGTTCAATGATGCAGGTGTTGAGCTTCGCTGTGATGCAAATTCATACGATATCATCAATAAACTTGGTTTGTTGAATGCCATATTCAGAGCCACTGACGAGGACTGGATCACT
>JAMJFS010000046.1 GCA_023544565.1 Methanosarcinaceae archaeon | reverse complement strand
GTAGGTTACAAGATACATTTCTTTGTTGCTTTTGCAATAAGGGGTATATACGAACTGCTGATAAGAATAAATACAATTGAATCGATCAACTGATAGATGTTCAACTATCAATTGAATTCAATTGATTTTAGCATACATTCATTTCACCACTGATGGCATCACTGATGAATGCGTACAGTGCCCGGCTTGATAATGCTTAAGTTTTTTTACTATTGTGACCATTGATTTACTAATAAGGGGGAGAGGCAAATTGATCAAAGAAGCTATGCTTTATGATAAACTTGATGACGGCAAGGTACTATGTCATGTATGCAACCATAGATGCACTATTGTACCGGGTAAAAAAGGATTTTGCAAGGTGCGTGAGAACCGTGACGGTACGCTATACACACTGATCTATGGTACTGTTTCGAGCGAATCCGTTGACCCGATCGAAAAAAAACCGTTGTTCCATTTCTATCCGGGTTCACTTTCGTATTCACTCGGGACAATTGGGTGTAATTTCAGGTGCAAGCACTGCCAGAACTGGACGATATCACAGGTCGGGCTTGATCAGGCACATTCTATTGAGATAATGCCTGAAGAAGCGGTTGCACGTGCCCTTGAGTCGGGTTCAAAAAGTATTGCATGGACCTACAACGAGCCTACCGTGTGGTATGAATACACCTATGATTGTGCAAAACTTGCAAAAGAGGCAGGACTTGCAACAATCTATGTGACAAATGGTTACATCACACCTGAAGCGCTTCGTGAAATATCGCCGTATCTGGATGCTTTCAGGGTTGACATTAAGGCATTCAATGAAGAGTTCTACAAAGAAGTGTGCAGCGCAAAACTTGCGCCGGTTCTGGAATCTGCTAAACTTGCAAAGGAACTCGGGATGCATATTGAGGTGATCAATCTTGTCATACCGACACGAAACGATTCTGCTGATGAGATCAGGCAGCTTTCAAAGTGGGTGCATGACAATCTAGGCGCAGATACGCCGCTTCATTTTACACGCTTCCAACCACATTATAAGATGCAGGACCTTCCTGCAACTCCGGTCAAGACGCTTGAAATGGCATACGACATTGCAAAAGAGGAAGGGATGCAGTATGTCTATGTCGGAAATGTATTTGGGCATGATTATGAAAGTACATACTGTCACAATTGCGGAAATTTACTTATCAAAAGGGGATTGTTCGATGTTGGGGAATATAATGTCATGCAGGATGGGACATGTCCTGAGTGTGGTGAAGCAATACCTATAATCGGAAACTATGCAGATGTTCATGATTGACACAAACCAATCTTTTCATCAATATTTTTTCAAAACAAACCATTTAATAGTTTAGTAGGTTTACAATCTCTCATGAAACGGATAGTCATTCTTCGCATCGGACACCGCCCTGAACGTGATAAGAGGATTACAACACACGTCGGGCTTACAGCCCGGGCTCTTGGTGCAGAAGGTATGCTGCTCGCATCCGAGGACAAAAAACTTGTATCCAATGTCGAAGACGTAGTTCAACGTTGGGGCGGGGATTTCTATGTCAAGAATGATGTCAACTGGAAATATGAGATTCAAAAATGGAAAGACGATGGCGGTAAGGTCTGTCATCTTTCCATGTACGGCATCAACCTACCGGATGCGGTTGATGATCTGAAAGAATGTGACAAACTTATGATCGTGGTTGGTGCCGAAAAAGTACCTGCCGGAATGTACGAACTGGCAGACTGGAACATTGCAGTCGGGAACCAACCGCATTCCGAGGTTGCGGCAGTTGCCCTGACAATGGACCGGATCGCAGAAAATGACCCGCTCAAAAAGGTGTTTGAAGGTGCAGAGTTGACAATAGTTCCAATGGAACGCGGAAAGTGTATTGTTTAAGGGTATTTATCTAGATGTTGTAAGATCGGCGTAAATAATTTGTTCGATCTGAAACTAAAACAATCACAACCGCCGCAAACGGCATATTCCCACATCACTTACCTTCGAAATGTGGACTATTCTTATATTCTACTGTAAGATTTTGTACTCCGAATTAATGCAATCGTAAATGGTAATTTTCTCTTAGTGTATTTATTTTTTACCGATGGAGGGGACGCGCCGCCTACGGTGGTTGCATTGGTTTAAGTTTCAAATAGAAAAATCTCATTTACACATCTTACAAATACATTGATTCATTCATTGTTATCTGGATCAGTGTCCGCATCACTATTCTCGTCCTGCTTAACAACAGCACCCCGATATATGTGCTTACGCTCATAGCCATCACTTCGTCGATGTACCGGACGTCTCTGCTTTTGAAGTTGACCCATCATCAATTCATCCAGATCATCGTCGTTCTCATCATGTGGATCATGGTCGATCTTATCGTTTCCCAATCCAGATCCCTCACATAACATTGATGAACGGATTGTGGTCAATGAATTCCACATCCACATCGAGCATATCCAATAGACGCCCGCACAGGTGTTCCATTGCCGGATTCTCGGTAGCATAATGTGTTGCATCAATGAGCGATATGTCACCGCGGGCGCGTATCACATCATGCTTTAATTCTCCTGAAACGAATGCGTCAACATCGTTCTCACGTGCGATATTCAGATATTCAGCCCTGAAACCGCTGCCTCCAATCACCATCACGCGTGAAATATTATCCTTATCCCCGACAAATTGTACATGCGTGTTTAGTGATTTTGAAATATGTTTAGAAAATGTCTCCGTGGAAGATGTTGGAATTTCACCAATTCTTCCAAGTTCAAGGTTAGTAACATTGACAAGACCAAGCCTATCTGCAAGAACATCGTTCACACCACCCTGTACCTTATCATAGTTGGTGTGCATGCTGTATAGCGAAATGTTGTTGTCAAGAGCGATCTTTAAGGTATCTGCAAGTGTTTTTGTGACCACTGTAATTGGATTGAAAATTAGTGTATGATGCGTGATAAGCATGTCAGCACCAATATCTGCTGCGCGGTTTAATACATAATCTGTCGGGTCAAGTGCAACAGCGATCTTTTCAATATCGTTATCAAGGTTGAGGATGGCTCCAATCCTTCCTTCATCGAAATCTTCTGCAAGTTCAGGTGGTGCGATCTGTTCAAGTACCGGTATAATGCTGGAAATGTTCATTATACATCCATGATTTTGAGTAAATATCAACTTATCGGAATTAGGATCAAACATATATCGATATAAAGATATTTATTATATAATATTACTACAATATAGAAAAGATATAAATATGTAATCATTAATTTTAAACAAATATCTGATACAAACCGATCATTCTATGAGAGGCACCCACATGTTTAAAAAATCTATAATATTGTTGTTGATAATATTGTCCATATTTAGTACTCAGGCTTTAGCATATACAACATCTGATATTGAATGGAAAGAAAGTGTAGCTTCTACCAGTCTTGGCTGGGGCAATTCTGTAACAAACGGCGATTATATAATTATGGCTAAGGATTTTAGTGAAGATGGACATGTGTCTATCACAATATCAAAAAACGGAGATATAATAAAATTTGAACCTCTTAAGAATGGGGGAATTTTAACTGCTGAAGATGAGATTAAAATTTTTGTGAAAAAGGTTAATCCTAACATTGATGCTTGGTCGGGTGATATGATAGATCCGACAGTATCGATACAGATATTTCGAAGAGGATTACCGGATTATGAGATAACTATTGAAACAGATGAAAGTACATATGACCCAAAAGTTCTATCATCGCCTAAAAAAATCACAGCGACTATCAAAGTCAAGAACAACGGGTATGCAGAAGTCGAGAATGTTGATCTGACGATCGATACAGGGAATTTGGTTTTAATTGACGGCGACCTTACATATCATTATAGTTCAATTCTAAAAGGAACAACTACAAGTCCTGTTACAGTCGAAATGGAAGTGCCTCATTTGTGGGATAAAACTGCATTTTCAATTTCCGCTGACACAAAAGGCTATGATATCAAAGGTGCAGAATATACCGGTACGAAATCAAAATCTGTGACAATTGAAAAGATGTGGGAATTGATTGCCACAAAATCAATAACTGAAAACATATACATGGATGAAACCGCTTATGTTCTTGTAAGTATTAGGAATGTAGGTATTATCAATCTTAATTCGATCACAGCAACTGATCTGGTTGTTGAAGGATTAGAATTAAAAGATAGTGTGACGCTCCAAAAAACAATTTCGTTAAAGGTAGGTGAAACTACAGATAAATTGTTTGAATATTCACTAAAGCCTGTAAAACCCGGAACATACACTTCACCTGCAGCAGTTGCTGAGTTTACGGCATCAAACGGTAAAAAATACAGTATTTCATCATCAACTCCGAAAATAGAAGTGAATGGTCCATACATCACACTTACAAAAAGTGTCAGCTCATTAAATGTTGCTCCCGGGGCAGAGATTACAGTTACGGTTAAGGTTGACAATACCGGTGACAGGGATGCAAGTGTAACTGCTACTGATTCATTACCAAATAATGTGTCGCTTGTCAGTGGAGATCTCGGTTTTCAGGAAGTAATAAAAAAGAGTACTTCAAAGAGCTATTCGTATGTTATTCGAATGGATACGGAAGGAGATGTGAAATTACCTTTTGCCACTGCAAGTTTCATAGACCTCGAAGGCTATAAAGGTGAAAAGATATCAAACATGCCTGTAATATCTGTTGTTGAACCAGTCACAGAAACAGATCCTATAACTGAAGGAAACACAGGCGGAACTGCGCAGACAGATGATGAAAACAATGGAGATAATCCTAATCCATCTTTACCAATTGAAGAGCAAACCGAACCCGGGTTTGAAGGGTTGTTTTCAATATTGGCACTTGTTAGTATCTACATGATATTCAAGCGTAAGAACTGAAATCAGATCACATGAAAATAGATCAATTGGTTCATTTATCTGCATTTATTGCAGTATTTGCAATCTTTGCAGCAAGTGTATTAACATGCGTTGATATTACATCTGCACAGACAGAAAACGAGATCGAATGGCTTGATGCTGAAGAGTACACACTTTATTGGGGGGATAAAGTCAATGTAAGTGGATATATTATTGAATCAATTGAATATTCCACACCACGATATTCAGATGTACCTGATGATTATGTTCTGCTTTCAATATTGATGACCAATACATCAAAATCATGGAGCACCATACTTTCTGTGAACAACAGTAACATCCCCGGTTATGATATATTTGATGGTAAATTTAAAATCGAAGTGATTGATATCGTCACTGGCATCAACATTCCAAGTCCATACACAAAGATCAAGTTTTATCTGGCAAAAGAATTGCCGCCTGAGGAATATGCGAAAAGGACATGGATCAATACAACTGTCTCAATGGAAAAAAGCGCAGGTTATGAAATATATATTGATGAACGGGCGTATGTGACTATTGAAATTGAAAACCTGAAAGATATTTATTTTGAAGATGTTAGGTTGAATGAAAATATACCTGATAATTTCATATTGGATCCTGATGAGGATATTGGCTGGACATTTGATCTTAAAAATAACAGTAAATTGACTTTCAGATATGGCTTAAAATCTACAAGAGCCGGAAAATTTACAATTCCTGCAACTGAATTGATGCTCACACATCTTGGTATCACTCACTACAAATATACTAATCCAACCAATCTGACTATACATGGCCCTAGTATATATATCTCAAAAACAATAGATCCAGTTCCATCTAATGAAACATTATCTAACGTAACATCGCCTATATTATTGAATGATATGATAAATATAATTGTTCATATTGAGAATAAAGGTGATCGAGCAGCCCATGTTTATATTTCAGATGAGATCCCTGCAGGCACAACAAAGATTAGCGGTGAAACAAGTTCTGATATGGTGTTACAACCATCAAGAAATTACACAATGCAGTATTCGATAAAGATGGACCGAATCGGAGATATCACAATACCTTCAGCAAAAGCAAAATTTATGGATGCAAAAGGATATGGTGATACCGTGGAATCAAAAAAACAGATTATATCGGTAATTGAAGAACAAATTTTGGAAGAAGTAGAACCTGTGCAGGAAATAAAAATTGAAAATGAAACATCACAGCCTAAAGAGCAAAAGGTTGAAACTGAACAATCATTGGTTGACAAAGTAAAATCCCTGCCTTCAAAGGCGATGGAGTTGCCTGGGTTTAGTGGATTGGGGTTTGTATTCGCAATTTTAAGTGCGGGTGCAGTTGCAGGTAAAAAAATAATTTTTACCAACGTTGGTACTAATAAAAGGAAGAAATAACATGAAATACGTTAGTAAAACGATAAAAACGGATTCCATTATTTTAACTCATGGTGATTCTGATGGTGTATGTGCAGGTGCTATTGCAAAGAGCGCCTATCCTGACGGTCATGTATATTTCACAAGTCCGGTAAATCTACTAAAAAAACTGGAATTTGCAGAAGGGTATAAGAATATTATAATATGTGACATTGCAGTTGATGAACGTACATGTGTTGAATTATACAATAGACTCGAGGAACTTGCAAAGGCTTCCAATGTAATTTACATTGACCACCATCCACTACCTAAGGCTTGCTGGGATTCTGAATGGTTCTATCATGATCTTGGTCCTTGTGCATCAGAGTTGACATACAGGGTACTCGAAGACAGGTTAAGCAGGGATATGCGAAGGGTAGCTGTTTACGGTGCGATCGGTGATTTTTGTGATAACACACCCCTGATCAATGAATGGAGCCACGACTGGGATAAAAGAGGGCTATATTTTCAGGCAGGAACTCTTATTCAGGCGTTGACGTATCTTGGACGTGATTATGATTTTAAGAGACAATTGATCAACCCGTTGTCCCATGATAAGATTCCTTCGGAGATAGGGCATTTGCTTGATTACGCAAGGGATGCGTCTGAAAAAGAAGAAATATTGAGGTTGTATGTAAAAGGACATGTCAAGATTATGGAGAATCTTGGATATGTTGTTAATGCCAATGGCTATATGTCAAAAGCGGCAATATATGCTGCATCATATAGTAAAAAAGGAGTAGGCATTTCGGCTGAGTACAGGCAAAGAAAGCACGCTTATGACTTGAGTATCCGTTCAAAAGGTTTTGTCGATATTAACAGGGCTTTGCGTGTTGTTGCAAAAAAACATGGGGGTACGGGTGGAGGTCATGCATTTGCTGCAGGTGCAAGGATACCCCGTGATTCACTTGATGCATTCCTGCGTGATTTTGATAATATGATCGGCAGGTTTGGAAATAGTGTGGATGAAAATATTTAGAAATTGAAGTAGATTGAAGAAACGACTTAAGGTGAATATTATGAAGAAAGGTAAGAGTCTTGAAGAAGGTGCAAAAGTTGAGATTATTTTTGTTGGTAGATCGAATGTCGGCAAATCTTCATTTATACGGGATCTAACAGGAAAAAAGAAGGTACGGGTAGGTAAACGTCCGGGTTTGACATTAATTCCTCATCACTTACGTTATTCAGACATGCTGATAACGGACATGCCAGGGTTTGGGTTCATGAGCGGTGTACAGGAACAAAGTCAAAGTTTTGTGAAGGATTCGATTGTAGAATATATCGAGGACAATGCCAAACGAATTTTGCTGGCTGTAATGATCGTTGACGGTGCAATATTTTTGGATCTAGTTAAACGTTGGGAAGGTAGGAACGAGATTCCTATTGATATTGAGATGTTCGATTTCTTACGTGAGATGGGTATTGATACTATTGTTGCTGTGAACAAGATCGATAAGATCAACCCGGATGAACTTGATGAGACACTTGATGGTATTGCTGATAGTCTCGGAATGATGGCACCGTGGAGACAATGGCTTGATACCATTGCACCAATGACTGTGAAAAAAGGCAATACAAGATCGCTTCGTGGACTTATCAGAAAACGATTGCATGATGCCAAGCGAGATGACCTGTATATGTATATTCCAAAAACGACTTGAAGTGTCTATAGAATCTTTTATCGATTGAGGATCTTAAAATCCTCTGTCGATTATTTCTACCGAAATCCTCTGTCGATTATTTCTACCGAAATCCTCTGTCGATTATTTCTACCGAAATCCTCTGTCGATTATTTCTACCGAAA
>JAMJFS010000045.1 GCA_023544565.1 Methanosarcinaceae archaeon | reverse complement strand
CTACATAATCTTATAGATTATATACAACGAGAAAATCTTCGCTGACGCTCGGATTGACTCAAATTATACAATTCTATAAATTATGTACTATAAAAAAAACAAGATGGGGATCAATCCCCTAAAAAAAGCGCCTGAATGATCAGGCGCCTCGATCATCTCACACGTTCACAGCCTTGTTAAAGACTGTTATGAACTCATCACACTCTGCAATAAGTGTTTTTATCGCATCCTTGACAACATCAATAGGATCGGCGCCATCTGTCATTACATACAGTATAGGGTCGCTTATAGTAACATGCTTCATGTCATACGATGCAGTATGTACTCTCTCATCGGCAAGCAGTACTGATTTTAACATATTGAGAAGAGTATGGCTTTCACCTATAATCTCAAGATGCATATCATTATCTGATTTATCAACAATTTTTAATTCCATTAAAAATCTCCTATATTATCAATATTATACTCAGACTATTCCTGTTCCGTAACCGGCTGCAAGTTTTCGGCTCTGGGTCTTGCCACATGATGGGCATTTCAATTTGTCTTTGCCTTCATCCTTTTGCATGGATGTATGACAAACCGGACAGGATGCTTTCATAACACCCAATTCAGCCCCTGATGTTGAAAGTCGCATATTCCCAAGATCTATAACCTTTCCTTTGACAATGTCAGAAATTCCAAATTCGTTGGACATATCTTTCACATACGCTTCTTTAACATTGGACACGTGTATTGCAGCAGCTGGGGCCTGAAACTCCCTTTCACCTGCTCCTTGAATTCCTCCAAGTCTTAAGAGTACCATAGAATCACGAACATTAAATATCTCGCCAACAACAATATCGCCCTCTTTGATCACCGGAGGTGTGGTTATATTTGGAATTACAGAAATGGTCCGTCTCTTCTTATTGATACTCACAGTTCCAGTAATAAGTGAGAATATATCACTGCCACGAACGAATGTCTCCGAACCTGCCGCAAACTCTTCATTTGTACCGATCATATCACCAGGTAGAACGAACACAGTCTCTTCAGTTACTTCTGGCGTCACATCTTCCCTTTTAAATCTAGTACTATCAGTATTTGTCTTTTGAGTCATTTTATCAGGAGATCTCTGTTCCCTGCGTGCAGATTCTTTCATCACTGTAATAACCTCTTCTATTTCTTCTTCCAATGGTGTTTCCACAGGTGTATCTATAGGTGTTTCCACAGTTTCGTCTTCATCCAACCCTTCAATTTCTTCATCTTCTTCAGATCCTTTTATCTTTCTTCTTGAAGTTTTCTTTCTTATTCTAATAATAATCCCTCTTATCATAATAAAGTTAAATTATAGTGTTAGTAAATAATCACAATTACTAATTCATTCAGCATTTGGACCATTGTCCCATTCATCGCATAATTCGGTATATTTCCACTTCAATCTGTTCCACATCTTTTTTATGGAATTTAAATGTTCGTTTCATTAAGAATGAAGTCTTGTACCACTCTGTAATGACGGCAGGACTAATGAACTTTTGGATAAAATCATAACTTCCACAATTATGGATGGAATATGTGACCTCACTTGTTCTCAATGCAGTTAAAATAAACGGTCTGTCACTCCCCTTTGCCTGTGCTCCAAAAGGCGGATTCATGATCACTGTTTGCGCATTTCCTTTGATGTCCGATATGTCACAGCATTCAAATTCAACATCAACACCCATTTTTGTGGCATTTTTCCTTGCAATCTCCAGCGCCTTTTCATCCGAATCAAAACCAACCACCCTTTCCGCACCAAGCAATTTTGCACCGATGGCAAGTATCCCGGTCCCGCATCCAAGATCATACACAGTGTCTACAAGATCTTCTTTCATGTATGCAAAATGCAGAACCTCTGCAGCGAGTATTGCAGGGGTTGCATACTGCTCAAGTCTAACATTGGGTAAATCAAAACCCTCTACTTTTTCGAGTAGCATCTCAAGTTTTCGCTGTTTCATCGTATTATTTTACTCCCCTAATATCTCATCGAATACGATGTCGTCCCATTTCCTTTCACCAACCACGATCTCAAATTCCTGTGGCATGAGCATAGGAGCATTAAATCGTCCAATTTCATCAACCGCCAATCTTGGACATGCAGTGTTTACAAACGCATCAACCTTAAATTGTAAAAGTTGATCAGGGGTTATCAGGTCCATTGAAAGTATATGTGCAGTCTTGTCATGCTTTTTTGCAAGTTCCTTCAACTGTTCTGCAAGTTCCATGCGATTCTGTCCATTCTTGGTAGACACAATGATCCCAAACACATTTGCATCATATGATTTTCCAATAACTGCACTTCGCTGGCGCATTATCTGTGTATGGTCTACTTCACGCACCTCATTCATAAGAGGGTCTGCGATAACCACACGTTTTTTCGTTGCAAGAGTAACACCTAGCGGATGAAAATCTCCGCTTCCAATGTAAAGGTACTCATCGCACTTCTCACCACCTACACCTTCAACACGTGCTGCTGAAAAATTGCAGCCAAGTACCTGCCCCGGGTATGCAATTTTACTGTCTCCTTCACCGATAAAACATGTTTTGCCATTCTGTTCAAGTATCTCTCGCACCCCCACAAGTTTATGAACATGCTGGACTGTTGTGATCAATCCTATACGCTGTCCACGCAGGCTTTGCAATGCTTTTTTAGCAACGAAAGTCACATCTACATCCGACCGTGCATCAATAAAATATACTTTTTCACTCAACTTTGTATCATCAAGTTCAGCATGACCAAAATGGAACATTATATCCACACTACCCAGAAGGGCAGAATCAAGATCACAAGCACCAAAACACGGATTTCCTGAGATAATGATCCTGACACCGGTCGCATCTTCGATCATTGAAGCTATCTGCGGCGACCGTCTCTTAAATCCCTCCGGGAACTGGAGTCCGACAACTTCTGCACCACTTTTTGTTATTATATCGATGACATGATCGATCCTAAAGTCGAATACTTCACCATTACTCATCAGACAGCCTCCAGGATAGATACACCATTTGCACTTACATCAATTTTAACAAGCGTAGTAACATCAATGCCCAATTCTGCCAGTCTGGATGCTCCGTTCCCACGTTCGATAACGACAATAATACCACATATTATCGCACCAATATTATTCAAAGCAGTTACAAGAGCATGAAGTGTCCCTCCAGTGCTGATTACATCATCCACGATAAGTACACGGTCACCCTTGAATATCCCGTTGATATACAACTCACCATTAGAATATCCGGTACTTTGTGAAAGTTTCACTTCACCATAAAGTTCGTACTTCCTTTTTCTAACGATCGATAGCGGTATCCCTGTCTTCAATGAAAGCGCGGTAGCGATAGGAATTCCCATTGCTTCTACTGTGAGTATTCGATCGACGTTCGTATCAGCAATTTCCAAAATGTGATCAGAGACTTCCACAATCAACTCGGGATTGAGTATTGGCACTCCGTCAGATATTGGGTGTATGAAATAGTAATATTCACCCCTTTTTAATATGGGGGCTTCGGTTAGTGATATTTTCAGTAGGTCAAGCATTGGTTTGAGGTACTCCTTGCTTTTACGTTATGATTATAGAAGTGTATTTTGTATTATGCACTGCAACAACAATGTTGACTGGATTACTTTTTATCCATCATTTGTTGTGGAGATCTTACAGGAATGTCCGTACGTCCTTCAAAGTGCTTCAAATTCCATGTGACGAATGTTGAACAATTATGCTCTTCGGCAAGATTCAGGATCATTGCATCCATAAAATTCATTTTTAAGCTGATCTTCTCAAACGTATTGTCAAACAACTGTTCTACAAAAGCCTCAGCCGAATCATATGAAGTATGAGGAAAAAGTATTTCTATTTCATATACATCAGAAAACCCTTTGAGCAATTTTTTTAAATCTGTTTTATTCAGGTTAAAAGAAGCAATTCCAAGAAGTTCAAACAAATTGTATACTGAAGTGCATCGGTCATTTTTGATTTCGTTTAAAAATTGTGTAGTGGAGTCATATCTGTCGTCGTTTTTGAATAGTTTTTCTATCACAAAGATATCCGTATCAATAAATATCATTGTCTTCCCCGAAGCGATGACATAACGCTGTCAGCATCGGATCCAAAACGCTCTTTCCATTCATTTCCAGATCTAACTTTGTCCCACAGAAGATCAATTTCTTTTGTAGAGTATTCTCTTTTCAAATGCATCCCTCTTATCTCTTCATACAAGTATTGTGCTACATCGTTCTTTGCATTCTTTGTACCCATAAAATGTCGCAGTGCATCGATAATTACTTCACTTTTATTTTTGTAATATCCTTTCATGACCAGATTTTCGATATCATTTAGTAATGCTGGCGGCATCCTTAATTGTACTACATTAGTTGTCATACATATTATATTGTATGCGCAATACAAATATTTGTCGATAGACAGTCCGAAAAATAGAATAATTAATCAAGAGATGCTCACTCGAATCTCAGATCTTATACCGCAAAAGCGCCGCAATCCCACCAAGCGCATGCAGTTTTTGCCCGGGTTCGAACTCTGTACTAAAAACCACAATTCTCCCCTGTGTATGTTCAACAGCGATCAGCAATGAATCGATATTTCCTTTTTCGCGCTCAAGTCTGAGCATTTCATCCGCAACTAAAAGCGTCTCAATAGCACCAAAATCAAGAGCCTTTTTCACCTCATCAATACCGTAGGCTGCCTTTCTATCCAGTGCAATCTCCTTTATCAGTTCTTCCATAAGCAACGATTCTCTTGCGATACGTGACTCTTCCATGATCCGATCAACAGCACCGCGCCGCAGGACTTCCTGAAAACCGGACATACCGATGGATGACGTGTCCTCTATCAGCATCGTTTCCGCCATCTCCGGTTCCTGAGTCCGAAGATACTTCATGAAATCCTCTTTGGTAAACCCGGGTCCTGCAACCACTATTGATTCAGATCCCGCAGCAGCAGTCTTCAACTGGTCAAGTATACTTTTGAAAAAAACTTCTCGCAATGTCCCTTCGCCTTTGCCTGAGGATTGCGTGATGTGCGAATATATTTCGATACCGTAGTGCCTAACAAATCCTATATCCGCATCACCTTCCTCAATTGCAACAAGAATCACTTTAGGCCGTTTGGCTGCGGCTTCAGCTTCATTCACTCTTTCGAGTTGGTCTTTTTTCCATATTTTATTGATGGACAGGTTAACTCCTTCTTCAATGTTCAGTGTATGGTATGAGCCCATATCCATGCCGTGTTCGATCAAGCCATGGACCCGCAGGCGGTTGGAAAATTTATGAAATTCCACATCTTCCACCCTGATGCCAAGCCGCACGGTCTTTTTTTCAACTTTCTCGGGACGCAGTTTGTCGGTAGAACCCTCTGCCTTCCGCTTTGTAACTGAAAAAACAAGGTCGCCTTTTTCAATGATATATTTCAGGTGCCACAGGTCATCAAGGGTTTCAGGAGTAAGGGCGATCTCGCCTTCATTGCCTTTCAAATACCTTTTTGTGACTCTCATAATTGACACCTGGTGGAACTAAAAATGACTGTGTATCATTCCTTAATATCCGATTCACCCGGAGGCAGCATAATAGCAATAAGATCGGGGGACGCGATCTGCTTTACGAACTGCACATCCTTGAGTTCATCAACATAGATGCGGGATATCTTTTTAGATATGTCGTTTTGGTTGAACTTCCCGGGAACGATCTCGATAACATGTTTAGCATGCTTTCGCACTGCAGACACCGGTCCACCGATAACCCGCGTCTCTCCTGTAAGTTCAAGCCCGACCGCAACTCCGACCTGCACATCTCTGTAATAATTACGCTCGCCGCGTATGACAAATGAACCTTTGTTCAGGAACTCGCCGGATTCGGGAGTTTTTGAAACCTGTTCAGGATTTATCCAGTAACAATCGCCACTGAACTGTCCTGATTTCCAGACACTTGAATAAGAAACAACAAATTGTGCAGTTTCCTGCAATGTAGTTTCCGGCACTTCCTTGCCTTCTGTCCTTATAACTGTCATCGGAGCACCAGGTGTTTGGGTATGGAATACGATATCACGTTTTTCCATATATTTACTCACAATTTCTTCATTGGTATCAGCACTTCGCCCACCAATAACAAGGAATCCGTCTGATGACACAAACCATCTGAACCGATCGTACCAGTGTTTCTTGCGTATGACCTTTTGGCGTTTTGATGCTTTTTTCTCTTTATTTTTCATAGCAAGTTTTGTTTGCTCGATAGCACGGAGGGCACCATCACGCTTTTTAACAAGTTTTTTCGCTTTTTCGTAATAGACCTGTGCGTTTTGCGGAACTGTCTTGCGTATGTCGATCGTCGCATTTGTACCATCAAGGTCAACAACTATTGTTCCTTCAGCAGAATTTATGCTCACGATCATCTTTGCAGCAGGAAGTGTATCCTTTGCCTGTTTCAGTATTGATTTGATATTATCCCATGAATATCCTTTTTCACGGGCACCGTTGAGAACTTTCAGTAACTCTTCGATCGGCTGGTAATTCGCATATACCTTTTCTGCAATTGCTGTGAATTTATCTGAATTGGTCTCAAAATCCTTGATCGCAGTCTGTTGCTGCAGCAATCTTCGCTCAAATATGTTGACCTTCTCTTTCTTGACAACTTGTACTTCCTCGGTAACGGATTCGGCTGAGAGTTTACCGAAAAACTCATCCAATGCCCCGTTGAACGAGTCGAAATACTGCTTCTGTGAATCGCGGTATTGTTCAAGTTCGAATGGCATCACGTCAAGAGGTTCAAATTCTCCTTTAACCTCTTTTTTGATTATCTGCGGTTTAAGTTCGCCTGAAAACAGTGGCGAGAATACATCTTTCAATGAACCATGAATTGCAAATACATCCTGGAGGGATACGTCTTTAGCAGCCTTGTTTTTATCAACTCCACTGCGCAGGCAGACCTCTTCTGCCAGCACACCACCTAGATTGAAACGATTTGCGATAGTCCTGACTACATTATCATCCGACGATGAAAATGCATCTGCAAGTTCGCCTTCACCGGCATCCAGCGGACTTATCTTTGCTTCGGGATATTCATATATCTCTCCGCTTCGTATCCTTCGTCCCTTGAAAGTAACAGGTTTCATAGGGAGTATGATCTTGCGTTCATTGTCAAGCAGTACAATATTGCCTCGTGAGAAGAGTTCTGCAACAAGTATTGTTTCAATACCGCCACGTATGATCCCAAATTCGATTATCCTGTCAAAGTTATACTGTTTTACAAAGGTAATACGCCCGCCGAGTATGTGTTTTCGAAGCAGCATCGGGAAAGAATGCGGCAGTTTGGGGCTTGGTCGAATATGTTGGCTCATGTGTGCCCGTTTTCCTGCTTCTACCACAAGATTGTGCCTGCCTCTGCCAAAGAGAAAAAGGCTTATCCGGACCTCATCGGGCACGGGTTGGTATATCTTGCCGATCTTTGCATCGTGTAGTGAGTTTTCCCCTTCGGTGAACTCCGATACAAGAGCAGCCACATCGGCACTTGTCATTTCCTGTTTCATATTGGGGGTATAATGTTGTGGTTAGACTATAAGGTTTATCCAAGATTTTAAGGTATGTTTTGTTAATGTAAAAAGAAAGAATATTTGTAACTATTATTGTATATGTTTTATAAACATGTAGTGCGAATTAATCCGAGCATGGCGAGGATATTCTCGTATTTGTTTTTTCATACTAGCGTTTACTATTTATACAAACATACCATCAAATCGTTTCATTCAACTTATATAATGGTGATAATATGGCACGAATACTGGAACTTGGAGATCTGAAAACAAAAGAAGAACGGGAAGAAATCGAAAAAGAACTTGAAGGGTTGTATGACCTGATTATACCACCAGGAACACCATCAGGTATCATATACGATCTTGTCGAAGAGTTCAATCTTGAACCGGTTGACCGTAAAATGAATGTCAACATTGTAGAAAGTGATGAAAGAGAGGTTCTTTGTCTCAGGGGTCCACTGGAGACAGTTCAAGCAGCAGAACAATTCCTTTATGACGAATTGGATGCATGGATAAGCGAAAACGAATAACAATACATGAGTAAATCCTTTCTTATTGATTGGATTAACGTACCATTATACCTTTTGGTTAGCACACCCACGAGGGAGAGGCACTCCC
>JAMJFS010000044.1 GCA_023544565.1 Methanosarcinaceae archaeon | reverse complement strand
GTCATATCTAATATATTTTACGACATTATACTGTTGACATGACACTAGTATATATTTTATGTATTTGTATATCTGCGGTAAGAAATTTGCGTAAATTAAATGTTTGATCTAAACCAATACAATTGCTGTCGCCGGCGCAATCCCGTATCACTGCCCCTATAAATATTGACTTTCCTGATAGGATATCGTGAGATTGTCTTCTTCGAATTAATGCGATTGTAAGTGATTATTTTCTCTTGGCACATATTCACAATTATATAGTACGAGTTAACGAGAGTTAACACAAATAAACATTCATGACCCTTCGGGACACCCACGGGCAATAAAATGATGGTATTTTCATACCAAAGTAAGCATTATTTCATTAATGGAGAAAAGCGCCGTCTGCAATGGATTGTATCGGCATCAAAAATATCTGAACAAATACTATTTTATAAATATATGCTGCGGATAAATTCGAGTTTTAACGAAGATTTTTTCGCTGCATTCTTTTTTTTGGTTCCATTCGCGACTTGTAAGATTAGCAGTCAAAATCAAAATTAAACTTTCAGCCCATCAATAAAGTCGCCAATTCTGTCAAGTGCAGTATGGATGTCTTCTCTTGATGCTGCATACGAACAGCGTAAGAAACCGACTCCTGCCTTCCCGAAAACATCACCCGGAACAGTTGCCACTTTCTGCTCGCTTAAGAGTCCTTCTGCGAAATCGCCTGATGTCAGACCTGTGCTTGTGATCGATGGGAACGCATAAAATGCACCCTTTGGTTCAAAACATTCAAGTCCGAGATCATTCAACCCACCAACGATCAGATGTCTGCGTCTGTCATATTCGCGCACCATCTTTTGCATCTCACCCTCGCCATTCCTAAGTGCTTCGATCGCCCCGATCTGGGCGGTTATGGGTGCGCACAGCATGGTGTACTGGTGTATCAGCATCATTGAATTAATGATCTCAGGTGCTGCCAGTGCATATCCCATCCTAAAACCGGTCATTGCATGGGACTTTGAAAATCCGTTCAGCAAAATAGTGCGATCGCGCATACCTTCAAGTGATGCAAAACAGGTGTGAGTTCCATCATAGGTCAGGCAATCATATACCTCGTCAGATATCACCATGAGATCATGCTCGACAATGACATCAGCAATAGATTCAAGGGACTCCTTATCCATCACAGCACCGGTTGGGTTGTTTGGATAATTGATAATAACAGCCTTTGTTTTGTCAGTGATTGCATCTTCCAGTTCCTCGGCAGTTATCTTGAAATTATTTGACATTTTTGTGGAAACCGGTACAGGCACACCTCCTGCAAAGATCACTGAAGGAACATAAGAAACATACGATGGCTGTACAATAATAACTTCATCACCAGGATTTACAATTGCCCTAATAGCAATATCCAGACCTTCACTCACACCGGTAGTAACGAGTGCTTCTGATTCAGGGTTATAATCAACACTGTATTTTTGGGAATAGAGTTTTGAAATCCCTTCCCGCAGTTCCAAAAGTCCGTAATTAGAAGTGTATGCAGTCTCCCCGTGCTCAATAGAGTGTATGCACGATTCACGAATATGCCACGGTGTATCGAAATCAGGCTCGCCCACACCAAGTGAGATCACATCATCCATCTCGGAAACAAGGTCAAAAAAACGACGTATGCCAGATGGCGGCACGGTTTTCAGATGTTCTGCAACAAAAGCAGATGGGTCACATCGTTCTATCATGAGTGTTTCCTCAATGTATTAAAATATAGATTTTTAATCGTTTTCTCGTAGTATATGTTTTATAAACATATAGTCCAAATCAATGTGAACGAAGTGAGCATTTTCTCATCTTGATACTAAGGTGTAATCTGAAGACGTTTGATCTGTTCCGGCTCATGTAGTATCACACCATCTTCCTTGTAGGTCTTCAAAACAAAATGTGTGGTTGTACCCTGCACCTGATCGAGTGTTGCAATCTTCTCTGCCACAAAAAATGCAACTTCTTTCATTGAATTACCACGAACTGTCAATGATATATCATGCCCACCTGAGAGAAGCCTGACCGAGCGCACTTCCGGAAACTTGTACAAACGCTCTGCTATTGCCTTATAGCCAAGACTGCGCTCGAGCGTAACATTGAGTTCGATAATTGCATGAACATATTCCTCGCCAGCCAATTCCCAATCAATGATGGTCTTGTACTTGCGAATAATTCCGTTTTTCTCAAATAGTTCGATGTTCTTTCTCACATCATCAACAGTCATGCCGGTAAGAGTTGCAATCTCTTCGGGTTTTGTTCTTGCATCCTCTTCAAGGATCTCCAATATGTGTAGTGTCTGATCATCCATATTTTAACCTTTTGTTGATACGATTTAACCCAAAACGCTACAAAAATAAATATATCGGTATAAAGAAAGAAAAAATGATTGAGTATTTACTCAACCAATACTGCATTAACAACGCCATCCTGTCCAGGACGACTTGTAACTCTTGCATTTCCGAGTGCAGTTACAATTATTGCACCTTTTGTAATGATATTTCGCCTTACATGATGTTCATTTGCAACATTTTCAATAACGTTTTCAATTGCGCTTGATACAGTCTTGCCATTCGTCAGATTGGTCACGTTTGCTACATTGCACTGAAGGAGCCTGACCTTTCTGTTTCCGCCTTTTGTAGAGACTAACTTCCTTTTTGTCTCATTGATGTGTGTATCGGCAGATTCTCTACCAATCTCAAATTTTCTTCTGCTACGTGAAGCCCTTACTTTACCGCCTGTATATGTTCTTCTTGATTTGCCTTGCCATCTCATTGAAATTTCCTCTAGGTATTATGTTTAAATTTAAATTATATATAATTTTTATATTAAATTGTGAATTAATCTGATATATCTTATTTATGGACCTTCCATTACTAATAGGATTGTATATGAAGGTTTCGAGTGATAAATACGTGTCACGCTCTCCACTGCCAGATATTTAATTTACTGCGCCCTCATTTTTATCCTTGTAGTAACTAATAAGTAACTGTAACACCTAAGAATATATCCATGCTTCGTGTTACATTTCTTGGAACCGGTGGCTCATTGCCAACTCCTAATAGGAATCCATCAGGGATAATGATCAACAGGGAAGGAGAACTCATGCTGTTTGACTGCGGCGAAGGAACACAGCAGCAGATGATGAGGGTAAAGACCGGTATGATGGCATTATCATCTATTTTTATCACACATTTCCATGCAGACCATATACTCGGGATCCCAGGACTTGTACAGACCCTTTCATTTCACGGGCGCACAGAACCTTTGACCATCTACGGCCCTCACCGGGTCGAGGATTTCACCAAGTTGTTGATTGCACTTGGATATTACAAACTGAAGTATGAGATCAAAACCGTACAATTGAACCCGGGAGATATTATTAAACGTGATGGATATTCCATACATGTAATAAAAACAGAGCATAGCGTTCCCAGTACCGGATATGCGCTTGTTGAAGATAAACGTCCTGGTAGATTCAACCGCGAAAAGGCCATTGAACTTGGTGTGACGCCGGGACCATTGTTCTCGAAACTCCACCGCGGAGGGTCGGTAGAAGTCAATGGAAGGATCATCCATTCAGAAGATGTTGTGTCTTCGTTTCGAAAAGGCAGGACCATTGTATATAGCGGTGATACACGCCCATGTGAAGGTGTATTGAAAGCCAGTCAGGATGCAGACCTTTTGATACATGATGGCACACTTGCCGATGAAAAATCAGATCGAGCCGTGGAATCCATGCACTCGACCGCAGGTGAAGCAGCTTTACTTGCAAAAGAAGCAGGAGTGCATCAACTTATATTGACACACATCAGTTCAAGATATACAGATGACACTACACCTATATTCGAAGATGCAAAAAAGACATTCGAAAATGTAACGGTTGCGGATGACCTGATGGAGATCGAGGTTCCATACCGCGAGTAAAAAAAAGAAACGTGATCTTTTAGATCAACGTCCAGTCTATTCTTTCATTATCGACATTGTAGAGGCTGACTTCCATTTCCTTCTCTTCAAGATCATAGGGAATTGGTCTCGCACCCAAGTAGAGTGTATCACCTACATTAATGTCGTTCTCATCAGTTTTGACCTTTCCAAAATACACACGACCTCCAGAGTGGAGGTCTTCTACAGTAACACCTATCCACGAAAGATTCTTAATTATATTGATCACTACACATTCAAACCTATCTGATTCATCTACATCACTTATATCGCTCATTTGATTACACCTTTTTTTGCATTAAAATTTATTATAATTATATGTACATGCCATTCACAATACCTGAATTGTTGTTTTTCTGTATTTTCAAGGCTACATCCTCGAAATGTTGCCCTATTATTTTATCTTTATCGTCAATAATTGCCTGATGAAGTGCAGTTTTTAACACTTTTTCTACAATATCCCTGCCTGATAAACCTGATGTTAATTTTGCAAGTCTGGATGGGTCAATATCCTCAACAGGTAGCGGAATTGTCTTAATGTTCGATTCGATAATCCTGCGGCGTTCGTCCTCATCAGGTAGTACGAACTCGATCTCTTCTTCAAACCTGCTGCGAACAGCCGTGTCAAGAGATTCAACCCTGTTAGTTGCACCGATAGTACACACGCCCGAACGTTCGGCAATGCCGTCCATTTCAGTAAGCAGTGCGTTGACGATCTCCGCGACATCACCTCGCAGTTCCTGATTCCTTCGATCAAGTGCAATGGCATCCAACTCATCGATGAATATAATACAAGGTGCCATCTCCTCTGCACGATCAAAAAGTTGATGTATCTGCCGTGCGCCTTCTCCAACATACTCCCCGATCAACTGGGTTGCTTTTACAGGAATTATCGGTACCTCGGTCTTGCTTGCAAGAGCCTTTGCAAGCATGGTCTTGCCTGTGCCTGATGGTCCAAAGAAAAGAATGTTCCTTGGTGCCCATTTCCCGAATTGTTCTGGATTTTCCAAAAACTTCTCGATCAGGCGGCATTTGCGGCGGGCAGTTTCCTGGCCGATCACATTGTCAATGCTGACATCACTTGTAAATTCAAGATCAGATACATTGTTGTCCATCTCTTCCACAATTATCGATGTCTGAAGACCTATTATCGAATCAGGAGGTTCAACATTTATGACCTTGTAAGCATAATCCGGATACATCCGTTGGTCAAACAGGTATTCATCCTTATGTGCAATATAGCCATTCCACTGCTGACGTGCGTAATACTCAAACACAACCGTGTCTTCGACCTGAGGTTCATCATCAAGTATTCCACTAAGCGGATACCCCACCGGTTTGATAACAAGAAGTTCTGCTGTGGATTCAACAAAATCGGTGGTTTGTTCTCTGCTATTTTTATGATTTACTCGCTGGACTGATTTTACTATAATATCAACTCTTATTCAAGTTTATTATGATAATTGTATGATGTTATTTGTTAATGAAATCAAGGGATTGTTAAAGATTGCCCTTGACTTATATAAAAAATATTTGGTACATCGCATCACAGATGATTGTAAAACGAAATAAATTAAAATGGGCATTTGCTATCCGCCCATTTATGTGTTTGTATTCCTGCTTAATCCAGATTAAAATCACCGTATTTTTTAATATGTGCTGCAAGTCCGCCGTCCTGAAGAATCTTGATCATTACATCAGGAAGAGGTTTGAAGGTCAATTTGATATCTTTTGTAATATCATTGATCGTGCCGGTCGATAGGTCAATTTCAAGTTCATCTCCTTCATCGATCTGATCTGTGTCGCATATCAACAGTGGAAGTCCGACATTGATGCCGTTGCGGTAGAATATTCGTGCAAATGATTTTGCCAGAACTGCGCCTACGCCTGCAATTTTGATAATAGTTGGAGCATGTTCCCTGCTTGAACCAAGCCCGAAATTACTACCACCTACAACGAAATCGCCTTTCTGTACTTTTGATGGGAATTCAGGGTCTGCATCTTCCAATACGTGCTTTGCAAGTTCTGGAAGGTTTGTCCGAAGGTGGAATAGGCGACCTGGTGCGATAAGGTCCGTGCTGATATCGTCACCGAATTTCCATGCTTTGCCATTTAATTTTGATTCCATTTAAAGCACCTCCCTTGGGTCAACGATCTCACCCGCAATTGCAGATGCCGCTGCGGTTGCCGGAGACGCGAGATATATAAATCCTTCAGTGTTTCCCATCCTTCCTTTGAAGTTACGGTTCTGGGTTGCCAGACATACCTCGCCATCGCCCAATATTCCCTGATGTACGCCAACACAAGCGCCGCACCCGGGTGCCATTACAGCCGCACCGGCTTTGATGAATGTGCTGATATATCCTGCTTCGACTGCCTGAAGATATACCTCTTTTGATGCAGGGGTCACGATAAGACGTGTGTCTGGATGCCTTTGTTTTCCTTCCAGAATACCTGCTGCGATCTCAAGGTCATCAAGCCGTCCGTTCGTGCATGTGCCGATAAATACCTGGTCGACTTTTGTGCCTTTGAGTTCACCTGTGGTTTTCGTATTATCCACAGTGTGTGGAGCTGAGACCATTGGCTCAATATCGGCAGCATTAATTTCAATTATAAGAGCATATTCCGCATCTTCGTCTGCCTTTATGGGTCTGAACTTGTCGCCGCGTCCCTGCTGCTCAAGATACTTTCTGGTGGTTTCGTCAGATGCTATGAGTCCTGTCTTTGCACCAGCCTCGACAGCCATGTTCGAGAGTGTGAATCGTTCGGACATTGTCATATTCTCAATAGTATCGCCTGTGAATTCGAGTGATTTGTATGTTGCACCATCTGCACCGATCTCTCCGATTATATAGAGTATCAGGTCTTTTGCATACACACCTTTGTTGAACTTTCCTGTGACCTCGATCTTGAATGTTTCCGGCACCCTCAACCATGTCTTGCCAAGCGCGATACCGATTGCCACATCGGTTGACCCCATACCTGTTGAGAATGCACAAAGTGCGCCTGATGTACAGGTGTGAGAATCCGCACCAATAAGTATGTCACCGGGATTTACGTAAGATTCCACAAGTCTCTGGTGGCATACACCTTCTCCGATTTCGGAGAGCACTACTCCTGTTTCCTTTGAAAACCCGCGAAGTATATTGTGCGCATTTGAAAGGTCCTTGTGTGGACTTGGCGCGGCATGGTCTATAAAAAGAACCGTACGCTCAGGATTCTTTGCCTGAACAAGTCCTATCTTTTCAAGTTGCTGGACTGCAAGCGGTCCGGTTCCGTCCTGAACTGCCGTAACATCTACTTTGGCAATAACGATCTCGCCAGATGATACTTCTTTACCGGCATGTTCTCCGATTATTTTTTCTGCTATTGTCTTTCCCATTTACGAACACCTTGATAATGTAATGTAATGTAATGTAATTTAATGTAATTTAATAAAATGTTAATTTAGTGTAGATGGGTTAATCGCTTTTATTTGATATGAGATTAACGGAGAATATGGTGGTGAAATATAATTAATACTAAAGTAAGATTAAGTAAACTTTAATTCATATTAACGATAACAGTTAGGTGATTACAATGCAGGAATACAAAATAAAACGCGGATTCACGCCTGAAAGTGAAAGGATATATTCTGCTCTTGAAGAATGTTTCCCAAGCGAGATCACTCGTGATGGTGATAAGATTGTGACATCATACGGCGTGTTCTCAAAATTGGCAGTATGGATCGAAGGAAAGAAACTTGCTGTGGACCCGGTTTATGATAAATCGATCACAGACGATGAGCTCATCCTTGATTCGAACAAAAAATACAGGGACTTTTTGTTAAAAACTACCGGATATACGGCTAAGGAAAGGTTGAAGGCTGCTAAGAAAGAAGTCAGTAAATGATGCATTTGATTCACCAATGTAGTTACATCGAACCTCGGTGAGCATCGTGAATACAGATTTTTTAGATCAACTCAGGAAATTCGACATCCCCACATGCCTCCGGGTATGTGCAGGAACTGATGGGTCTGTGACGTTTTTGCTTGAGATCATGACCAGGCATGATGTTACGGTTGTGACTGAGGATCAACACCAAGTACCTGCAGATGATTCTATGGCATCTCTTTTCGATATTGATGTTGGAGATGATGTTAATTGTCGCATCGTGACACTGGTCGCTGACGGTGTGCCCTACGTTTATGCGAAATCCCTTGCTCCGATCGACCGGATGCCAGAAACGGTGCGCCAGGACATGATGCGTGCAGACATCCCTATCGGGAAGATTTTGAGGGAGCATGATATTGAAACGCGCCGCGACTTTGATATTATCGAGATGGTAAAAGGTGCGAGTTTGTTTGGGTGCGAGTCTGTACTTTCGCGTTCATACAGGATAGTTCACAATGGTGATGTGCTTATGTGGATAAATGAGCAAATGCCTGTGGATGATCGGTGGGACTTATGAGATTTTTCCCTCAACCGAAACATTCATAATTGATTCGGAGTATTAATGGCAGCACATCCCTATCTTATTCGAGTGCCTCGGTGGCCTAGGGGTATAGCGCGTCCTTGGTAAGGACGAGATCGTGGGTTCAAATCCCACCCGAGGCTTCTATTTTTTATGGCATATAGAGGCTGTCCAACAATCCAAAATCACAGATAAAAGAAGGACAAATATGGCTTTAAATCAATAAATAAGGTTTGATTTTATCGTCCATAGTAATTGTTAGACAGCCTCTATATTTTATAAAATATAGTTCGCGTTGACACAGTTTCAAAATCCAGTTATGATTTAAACAGTAATACTATTACAGCACGTATATAATTATATTATACTGCAATAATATTACTTTGTGTATAACATGGTAACAATAAACTGCACTCTTCTGGCTGTTTAAAACGCCACTAGATCTATAATTTTTAATGTTTACAAATAATATTCTGCCCAAGTTTTACTTTTTAGTTTTCAAATAAACATTCATGACCCGTCGGGACACCCACGGGCAATAAAATGAAGGTATTT
>JAMJFS010000043.1 GCA_023544565.1 Methanosarcinaceae archaeon | reverse complement strand
AACCTGTTGAGGAACCTGTAGAGGAACCTGTAGAGGAACCTGTAGAGGAACCTGTAGAGGAACCTGTTGAGGAACCTGTAGAGGAACCTGTAGAGGAACCTGTAGAGGAACCTGAGGCACCTGTTGAAGAACCTGTAGAAGAAGAGCCTGGCTTTGAGGCAATCTTCGCAATTGCAGGACTTCTTGCAGTGGCATTCCTTGTCAGAAGAAACTAAATACAATTTAGAAAGGGTTAATCCCTTTCTTTTTTCTTTTTTTTAAACTTGCGTTTTTTTACTTGTTTTCAATTATTCGATACGTTCAAGTATGTCGATAACTATTATCCATCATCAGTTTTACAAAGAGGTTTTGTTAAATGAACAAAAAAACAATGTTGATATTTTCACTCACGGTTTTAGCGATCTTGATGTCGGGATGTGTTGATGATTCTACTGATACTCCGGACGCGACATCTGGAAATGAAGTGTTGACGGCTGCAAATTTGATTGTGGTCCAAAATATTCCATCAGGGTTGGAATATCTGGGTGCACCACCAAGATCGATTGATGATATCAAACGTGAATATGTAGATGTTGCAGGTATTGTGGCTGCTGCAGAAGGCATATATCAGGATGCATATTCTGATGAGATGCATATCACAGCTGTTGAATTCGATGATAGTGATGCAGCAGAGAATTTCGTTAATCAGTACAAGTTGAGTATCCCGCCGCTTGCGAAAGGAGAGAGGTTTGTGGAAGAATCATTCAATGGCCATTTCGCAACACGGATCGTGGATTACTCTACATATGGTGGTGAACAGGTTGCTAGATATTCATATCTGTGGAGCAATGACAAATTTGTATTCATAGTTGACGGTAACACGGAAGACTTCACCCAGACGCGTGCGCTGGCTGAAGCTACAGGGCAGTGATGCCCTGCTTTTTTCTTTTTGTGAATAAAACGTTCGCAGCGGATCTGCGTTTATTATATTTTTTAAGATACAGATTTACACGTATTCATTGGTGGATGAACAAAAAAGGATTTCTACACATTGAGTGGGTAAATATTCGACGGGTTAAACGGGATGGGGGACCACACAGATCCTGTACCATTGCCCTTCTAAATATGGACTTTTCCGACAGCCTATGATGGGATTGTGTTCTCCGAATTAATGCGATTGTAAGTGATTATTTTCTCTGGCACATATTTACAATTATATGGTGCGAGTTAACACAAATAAAGTAAGCATGATCTCATTGATGGGGGAACGCGCCGCATGCAGCGGATTGTATCGGTATCAAAAAGGTTTAAACAAATACAAATAGTGTATTTGCCGCACAATATAAAAAAGAGAAGCGCGCCCAAAGGCGCACTAAAACGAAATGTCTATCCTAAAATTTACTTGATCAGCAGCACACCTTTGCCACCGGCATTGATATCCCCTGCAAACTTGCGGTATGTCACACCATCGACATCTTCTGTGCCATCTTCAGTGAATGAGGGCAGGAAATCTAAAACTGTGCCTTTTATGATGATGGTACCCTTCATCATCTCGCTGGCTGGCATTGTTGTATTGCCTTCGATAATGATCGAACCACCGTTGTTCGAGATTCCCGGAAGAAGTCCTGCGTTGCCCTTGACCACGATCTCGCCGCCGCACATGTGCTCGCCGAGGTAATCACGTACATTGCCCGTAACAGTTATCTTGCCGCCTTTCATACCGCAGGCTTCACCACGGTATCCGCCGCCAACGTAGTAGCCGCCGTTACCGTTCACAACGATCTCGCCGCCCTTCATCTCGCAACCGACCCAACTGTCAGCATCACCATTGATGGTGATCTTGCCACCTGTCATGTTCGAGCCGCAGTGCATATCAACATTGCTGTTGATCTCGATCTCGCCCGCAGACATTCCCTGGCCAATGCGCTTGACACGTGAAACATCACCATTGATGATGATCTTCATCTCATCCACACTGCCAAAACCATCAACTACAACATCGAACAGGTCGTCGACAGCCACCTGTGCGTTACCGTACCATACAAGTATTGCTCCGATCTCATCTTTTGGCTTTGAGGCGAAATTATCAGTGTTGACGCTGTCAGCCTCGATCGGTACTGCGTTCTTTTCCTTCAATGAAAGTGTAACTGTCTGCATTTATAACGCCTCCGTGGTGATCTCAACAGGGTGCGGAAGATATGCATCCTCCACCATATAATTTGCCTGGTTCACAGTGTAGTATCTCTTGAACTTCTGTGCAAGATCAACCTGCATAGCATCAGTGTTTGCCTGTGGTACCTTAGCATTTACCCAGTACGTTCTGCCTTCCGGAGTCATGGCAATTTCGCCGTCCTTTACAACAACTTCGCCGCCTTTGATGGTATATGCTGTACTACTGAACGCTTTCTTTACAGCCGCATATTCGACTGTTGTGTCGATTGAATCAGGCTTGAGATCATAGATCGCAATATCTGCATCAGCACCAACACCGAGGTGTCCCTTCGTATCCATGCTGTAGATCTTTGACTGCATAGCGCGCGTCATTATCGCAAGTTCATACAGGTCAAGTTCGCGGTCAATGCCTGGCAGGTTCATACGACCAAGTGCCATTTCCGGCAATCCTTCAATGACCTCGGTACGTCTCTTTGCGCTCATCAGGTATGTGTATGCTTCAGGATAGTTTACGAAAGAACCGCCGTTGGGGCTGTCAGTCGTAAACATTACTTTCCATGGATCATCCACAAGCAGTGCAAGTTCCAGTCCGATTGCCCACTGTACCGCATTCACAAACATCTTTGGTGAATATGTGATCGGCACAACACCTGATGCATCTTCGAGTTCAACATCCATATTGCTCCATTTTGCATGAAGCATTCGTGAATTCGCATATTCCACAGGACCGTCTGCCGTCATTGTCATGGCAGGACCGAATATGACCTGGCCAAGATCAAATGTCAGGTGGTCAGCCGAATTAACATAATTCGCAACCT
Source organism: Methanosarcinaceae archaeon (assembly GCA_023544565.1). GTDB lineage: Archaea > Halobacteriota > Methanosarcinia > Methanosarcinales > Methanosarcinaceae > Methanovorans. The sequence continues at coordinate 7,966 of JAMJFS010000043.1, read as the reverse complement.
GCGGTGCACCACTCTCAAAGTCTCTCCATGATGTACCTGCATACGCATTGAACTGCACATGAGTAACGTGCATCGCCTGTCTATCGCGGCTGGTCTTGAGATTCTCAAGCAATTTCATGGATGCGATCGTGGTCTCATAGTTCCCTGGTTTTCCAAGGTTGTTGCAGTGCAGGTGGATCGAGTGTGGAAGGTTCAATTTCTCGTTCGTCTCTGCAAGTGCAGTGATGATCTGTGCAGGTGTAACATCAAAGTTTGGTACCGGATCATCCAGTCCTGAGACGTTCTTGCCCCAGCCCCATGCTTCTCCACCACCAGGGTTTACGATCTTGATCCCATAACCGCGTGAAGCCTTGAGTCCCCATGCAACGTATGCCGCAAGTTTTTCAGGCTCATCGTCACGGATATATTCCATAACCTGCCAGTTGCTTCCAAAAAGTGTCAGACCGAACTTATCCAAAATCGGAATAGCCTCGAATTCCTCATGAGTGTGGCGTGCTCCAATGATCGGGATCGCTGCCTCACCGATGGTTGTGTAACCCAACTTTGCATACCGATATCCGATAGCGAACGCATTTGGTGTGTTATATCCTACCTGTGCTCTTGTAGTTGCTGTCGGTGCTTCCTTGCCCGACAGCCCTGGTACATTGGTCATGCGCATATCATGAGGGCTCATGAAACGTCCCACATTGATCTTTCCTGCGCAGTGAGTGTGACCATCCACGCCGCCGGCCATTGTGAGTTTTCCGCCTGCATCGATGACCTTTGCACCGGATGAGACGCTTTCGACGATCTTGCCGTCCTTGATGGATATGTCCATCTTCACGCAGTTGATGTTATTGATAGGATCGCAGACAACTGCGTTCTTGATTAGTAATTCTGACATTTCACGCACCTCTCTTGAGTTCCCTAACCTTATTGATCAGATCTACCACGATCTCCTCATCGGTCTTGAACTTTGTATCGATCAGTTTCTTCATTCGCAAGGATATGCCGTCCATCCTGTATGCCGTACCTTCAGCCTCAACTCCCACAACTGCTGCAGGGAATACCACATCAGACAGTTCGGTTGTTGGGTTTGCGTATGGGTCGATCTGGATGACCGGTATCTTTGCCAGATATTTGAGTGAATCCTGTGGGAAGTGTGCGCCTGCATCTGCTGCTGAAATAATTGCAGCGTCAACGTCGCCTCTTGTCAGCACATCATTCGCTCCGGTCTCACCGGGGTTGTAGTATGGTGCTCCGCGCGTAAAATCAACTGCCATCGGATAACCGGTTTCCCAGGTTGAGACCTGTCCGTATCCTGTAACATTGTAGTGACCGCGCATTCCGATCATCACAGCCTTTGAGTGCTGGTTAAGATCTGAGATGAGTGAGGAAACGCCGTCGCCGTTCTTGTATTTGGAACGTGATTGTGTAACTCCCATGCCATAGAATACACATGTGAACTTTGCTTCCTTAAGTGTGTTCGCAAGTTTGAGAATATCCTCTTTCGAAACACCTGCCACGGTATCAGGAATAACATCTTCATGGCCGTTGATTGCTGAACGAAGTGCCGTCACGAGCAGATAATCGCTACCCTGATCGATCTCCACATACTGATCCGCGATCTTTGCGGTATCTGTCTTTCGTACATCGATAACGATCATTTTGCGATCTTTACGTCCCTTCTGGGTAAAGAACCCCTTTGAGAATGATGAGTATCTTCTCATGTGTCTTGGATGGGCATGTGCCGGATTGCAGCCCCAGAATATCATTACATCTGCCCTGTTCTTGACCACACCAAGTGTTGCGCTTGGCCCTCCTTTCTCCTGCACTGCAAGAGCAGATGGTCCGTGGCACACATTTGCGGTCGAGTCGATCAAAGAACCCGTTTCCTCAGCCAACTGGATCGCTTTACTGATTGCCTCGCATGAGGTTGAGCACCAGCCGTATGAGAGTGTTCTCTTTGAGTTGACCAGTATCTTTGCTGCTTCGTCGATCGCTTCTTCGTATGAAACGTCTACGAGTTCACCATTCTTACGGATCATCGGTGATTCGATCCTGTCGTGCAGGAACATACCCACGAACTTGTTGCGTCCGAGAATACATGCACGCTCTACATCTGTGATCACATTATCTTCGACCGTTACTGTGATGTCGTCGCATAGCGACCCACACAGTGAACAGATCGCATCGGTTATTACTGCCATTGTATCCCTTTTACCCCTTATTCGTAATATCGTCTCATAAGCGCTTTCATCTCAAGCGGCGCTTCACCTGTCTGTTCGATCTGTGCCGGTACACCCTTGAACCCCGGCATTCCACATCCGTGTGTGTCCGGGCTGAGAACTGCGTTTGCCCATGGTCCCATTGGGATGAATGCCAGCCCGTCAGGGTTGCCGTCGTTTGCCTTTGCGAATAGTGAAACATCACCAAATTCTGTTGTGACCAAAAGATAATCTCCTTCCGACACTCCCAATTTGACAAGATCCCCTGAGTTAAGTTCGCAGTATGAACAGGCGTCAAAATACTCCTTATGAGTCTTTGCTTCCAGGTATGCTCCCTGGTAAGCAGTCCGTCCTGATATCAGGTTTGCTTCTAATTTCATTGACCTACCTCACATTAATAAATAGTATATTCATTGTAATAGTATAATTTCATATACTTTCATATTTAAAAACTATCGGTTTTTGTTTTTTGGATACGACTCATTTAATATGGTTTTTGTCAAAAAAATGTGTTTGTTTAGCCAATGCACTGTTATGACTCAGGTGGTTCTATAAGTTTGGAATGAAAATTGTGCTACCGCCCGCGCGTAGCGCAGCGTTGCTCTTCTATACACATCGAAGTTTTAATCACTGTCAGAGCATCTGTATTTACGCGTTTTGTTTTACTTGGGACTGCACATTTTTGTTGTTCTTGCAATTAAGGAGTATAATACGAACAAATAATAAAAAATAACTGTAAAATGGTCATGTGTATTCGTTTTTGGTTGAAGGTGGCGGGATACGCCGCCTGCGGCGTTCTGTGTTGGGTTTTGACTCAATTGCCTGATCAAATTGCCGGGTGGTTTATGTTTCTATTTTTTGAGGTTATTTTCGATACGCTGAAAAACGTTTATCCGTTCAATCGATATGCTTTAATATATCAATGTACTTTTAAGTGCTGCATTGCCCGGGTAGCCTAGTTGGTTGGGGCGCCAGACTCATAGGGAAAATTTAACCGTGCGTCCAAATCTCCTGAGAAATCTGGAGGTCGCGTGTTCGAGTCACGCTCCGGGCATTTTGCTCTTATTTTTGTTTTTGGTTGTTTTTTGGGATCTTTATTTTTTTTTGAGAATGGATTTTTTGGATGGATCTCATCGTTTATGTGCACCAATTTAATTTAGAATGGAAAATTAGAAAAGAAACAGCGATTATTTTTTGTAATGGGAGGGATACGCCGCGCTTTCGCGCGGTTTCGTCGTATCAGTTGACTACAATCGTCTTCCCCTCCAGCACATCCATTTCGTTGACACGGACTTCTGTTGTCGTGTTACCGTAACTGATGGTGTATGGTGCGATCGGTTTCGTATCAAACTGTGTCTGACCCGGCACAGGTCCCTCTGTTGAGTACGGCACCGTGAACTTGAACTCTCCACCTGGCATGGTCTGGGTATATTCAAATGTCCTTCCCTGACCTGTTCTGATCGTTGTGCCGATGGTCACAGTCTCATTTTCCGGTGCTGTTCCTTTGATTGTGGCACCTTTTACGTATTCGAATATCTTGACGTAACCTGTATTCGTCTCAGGAATGCTGCCGCCAAAAAGTTGGTTGTAAATGCTCTTGTACCCCACTTCGGCCGAATAGCCTGCAGGTGATTCATGAACGAGGCGGTATTGTTTGAGGCCGTTCCCGTCAAAAATGTGGAGTTGTGCTTCCATTGAGTTGAAGTAACGCGGACCCGGTACGTTTTGGGTGCCCTGACTGGTCTGGACCGGTATGTAGTAGTTTGCAGTGTCCAGCGTCCATGCAGTCATTGCATAGAATTTGCCGGTTGCCATCTCAACGTCTGATACGATGTAGCGGGCACCTGCTTTGTTTGGGTCTGGGTGGACGGCTTCAAGGACTGCTGTCGCTTCTTCTTCAGATGGGGCTGTGAAGAATGTTGAGGCACCGGGGCGGTTTTCTTCATCAAGACTCTGGCTGCGTCCTCCTATTCCTGACTGGAATGGATTTGCGTTCGGAATTCTATGTCCGATTACTTCTATCCAGTGGCCGTAGTCCCACCATGACATCACGCCGTAGGCGGTGTCCGGGTATTGGAATGTTTCACCTGCTGGTGGTATCGGATAGTTTTCATAGTAACTAATACCAGGATCTGGTGTATTGTAGCGCATCCATCCGACGGCTTCGAGCCACTGGCCGCCTGGGCCGCCTACGCCCTGTGACTGTTGCATTGCGAGGCTGTAGGTTGGATTTATCAGGATCAGGAACACTAATAGGGCTGAAAGGATGTGCTTTATGTTAATTACTTTCACTATCTCAGGAAGGTCTGCAGTTGATCTTATTTTTGACTTGAAATTTGGTATAAATGTGTTCCAATCTCCAAATTCTAATAGCCTGATGCCAAAGTATCCTGCAAGGATTGCGATGTTCACTGACATGTAATATGCAAAACGGTTCTGCTGGAGCGTTGCCCATAGAATCATGACTGTCCAGACAATCAGGAATGTTTTTTCCTGCGTGTTCTTCTTTGTTATTACTTCATATGCGAGCATCAAAAATGCTATTAATGCGATGTATACTGCGGGGCCGAAGTTATACCAGAGTGGTTTTAGTGTGAATACGCCGCCTTGGTATAGTAATTGCGATGCTTCTGCGATGGTGGTTCCGCCACCGGTTCGTACGAAATAGGTGGCAAGACTGGCGATGAGTGCGTAGGATGATGGCGATAATGCTTTTGCCAGAATGATCACTGCGATTGATAAGGCTACTATTGAGAGTGGATAATAGTATTTTTCGAGTTTTCGTTTGTTGATCTCGATGGAGATGAGGGTTAGGAGAGGGAATGCTATGATGCCGGCGAAGAGTCCTTTTATATTAAGTGCTTTTGTCCCTCCGAGATGTGGTGTGAGCAAAACCACTAAAAGTGCAAAAGTAAAAATGATCATACCACCGATTGCCAGATGGTCAGTCGAGCGTTTATGCATATGATCTATGATATGTTGTGTCGTGATGTAGACTCCAATGATGAAACTGAAGAAGAGTGCGCCTTTCCAGGCTAGTATGTATGCACCAAGTGATATTCCAGTTAGTATGAAGTATGGAAGTGCGGGTTTTAGTGTGTCGAAATTCTTATTCTTGATATTTTCAAAGGTGATGTCATAGTCACGTGCTTTTTTAACTGCGATTATCAGGAACATTGCAGTTAATGTACTTAGTAGTGTTTCTGCGATGTGGTGGTCATTGAATCCGATCATTGATCTTGATAACATCTGTCCTGGTGAGATTGCTACAAGGAATGCTGCGAGCAATCCTACTCTGCGGTCGAACACAAATTTGGCAGCGAAGTATGTTGGGATCACTACAAGAGCGCCGAGCACTGAAGGGTAGTATGCGCAAACATTGTTGATCAGGTCTTGGCTAGGGTTGCCAAGTCCGAGTATCCAGATGATTGTAGCAAGCACCATGTCAAACAGTGGTGCAAAGACTTGATCTTGACCGCTTGGATACTGGGTGTATGCATCGAACCATAGCATATTTGGGAAGTTGTGTATTATGGCTTCTACGTTTCGTAGATGGTACCATGGATCGTTTCCTCCGAAACGCACGAATCCGTTTGATAGGAATACACCTGCTTTGGGGATTGTTCTAATGTGAAATGCGATTAAGAAAGAGATGATTACTCCTGCACAGTAGGGAAGGGCATTGATAAGTTTAGATTTTTTATTCTCGCCAGTCATATATGTTCCACTCATTAGCATTATATTTATATTAAGTATACAATATATTATTATATCATAGGTTATAAGTATTGTGAGGATGAGATGACTTGATACTACATATAGATTATAGTTATAAGTTTTAAAAATTTTGATATATATAAAACGGAGTAAATAGTCAAGTGTGCGGAATATGCGGAACTGCCGGATTTGAAGATGAACACTTGTTACGTGAGATGTGTTCTGTGATGAAGCATCGCGGTCCTGATGATGCCGGTGCATTTATGGATGCGGGGGTAGGTCTTGGGCATCAAAGGTTAAGCATCATTGATCTTGAGGGCGGGCACCAGCCGGTTCACAATGAGGATGGGTCTGTATGGGTGGTATATAATGGGGAGATATACAATCATGTGGAACTGCGCGATGGGCTGGAATTGGATGGTCATAGGTTCTACACTTCATCAGATACCGAGGTTCTTGTTCACCTGTATGAGAAATATGGTACTGATCTTGTTCAATATCTTCGCGGGATGTTTGCATTCGCACTCTGGGATTCGAACACAAAAACATTAATGTTGGCACGTGACCGTCTTGGTATCAAGCCGCTTTATTATACGATGGTTGATGGTAAACTCCTGTTTGCTTCAGAGATCAAGTCTATACTCCAGTCGGATGAAGTGAATGCTGCAGTGAATATAACAGCATTGCACGATTATCTCACTTTTAGACATACTCTTTCAGATGATACGATGTTTGCGGGAATCAGAAAACTGCTTCCGGGACATGTGATGACATATCACGAAGGCGAGGTGGCTATCAGCCAGTACTGGGATGTGCCTTTGGGTACAGGTGAGATTAAGTCTGAAGATCATTATGTAAAAAACCTGCGCAGGTTATTAGAAGAATCTGTGAGGATGCGCCTTATGAGTGAGGTGCCTCTTGGGGTGTATCTGTCAGGCGGTATTGATTCAGGTATCATCACGGGTCTTATGAGCAAGATGGTGGATGATCCTATCGAAACGTTCTCCGTGGGATTCGGTGCAGAGGGTGAGATCGGTGAACTGAGTCAGGCACAGGTCGCAGCTGAACATTTTGGAACGAATCATCATGAACTGGTGGTTGAGCAGGGCGCGTTTAAGAAACACCTGCCTGATATTATCTGGCACAATGATGAGCCTATAGCAGATCCATCTGCTCTTGCTATGTTTTTATTGTCAAAGATGGCAAAGAAGCATGTGACTGTAGTATTGAATGGCGCAGGTGGGGATGAGATTTTTGGTGGTTACATTAGTTATAAAGTCGGGCTTGCAAATGAGCGTTATCATAATGTCGTTCCCGGTGCACTTCGGCGTGGTTTGGTTAGGCCGATGGTGAATGCAGTTTTGCCATATCTTCCCAGTAAGTTCTATGTGGGATTGCAGAGTGCCACTCGTGAGGTAAAGGAGCATGGGTTCCTATTTACAAAATCCGTGTTCAGTGAGGAGAATAAGGATGAACTGTATACGGATATGCTTAAAGGTCAAGCCGATCATGATTCATTCGAACGGGCAACGGATACGTTGTTCAAAAACCATGCCAGGACAGGTTTTCTGGATCGGATGATGTATGCTGACACGAAATCGTATCTTGTTGATCACATACTGCTCGAAACTGACAAATTGACCATGTCCAGTTCGATCGAAGCGAGGGTGCCTATAATTGATCACAAGGTTGTTGAGTTTGCTGCAACCATTCCGCCACACTTGAAGTTGAAGGGGATGACAGAGAAGTATATATTAAAGAAAGTAGGGCAGGATATCCTACCGCCCAGTGCTCGCAATCGGAGGAAACGACCGTTCAAGATACCAATAAATACATGGTTCAAGGATGAGTTGAATGAGATGGCAGAGCAGCTGCTGGATGATTCGGTGATCGTGCGGGAGGGGTATTTCAAGCCTGAGGTTGTGGCGGATATCATGCGAAGGCATAAGAGGTCTGAGCTGCTGTATAATCACCAGTTATATGCTTTGCTGGTGTTTGAGATGTGGCATGAGAGGTTTGTTGGATGAATTCTGGTGAGGATT
>JAMJFS010000042.1 GCA_023544565.1 Methanosarcinaceae archaeon | reverse complement strand
AGTATAAGTCAAAAGTATAAGTCAAAAGTATAAGTCAAAAGTATAAGTCAAAAGTATAAGTCAAAAGTATAAGTCAAAAGTATAAGTCAAAAGTTTATAAGTCATAACTTCTAATTTAGGATTTATAACGTATCAAATTGTTAAAAGAATTATAAAAAGAGGTTTTTCAAATGGCATTACCTGACAAATTCAAATGTGTAGTTACAAACTGGGATTACATCTACAGCCTTTGCAGAGATGTTTCGAATGATGTAAAAAGATCGGGCTACGAACCCGATGTAATAATCGCACTCGCTCGCGGCGGATGGTTTGCCGGACGTGTGATGTGTGATTTCCTCGGACTTGATGACCTGACAAGTCTTAAGATAGAACACTACATAGGCACAGCACTCGCAGGAGAAGACCCTATAATAAAGTATCCACTTGCAGATGCCGTCGTTGCCGGTAAGAACGTGCTCATCGTAGATGATATCGCAGATACAGGCAAAAGCATGATACATGCAAAGGAATACGTGCTCAAGCAAAATCCAAAAGAGGTCAGGACAGCGACACTACAATATCTTTATACATCTGAGATGGACCCCGACTACTGCGGCGAACGTGTCGAGGACTGGGCATGGATCGTATATCCATGGAACTTTATCGAGGATATGATGGACATCATCTCAAGCCTTATGGTTAAAGAGAAAAAGGACGCATGGGACATTCCTGCAATAAAACATGGGTTATATACGTATCATACACTTGACCCGATCACATTTGAGATCGCACAACCAGGGCGCATGTTGGAAGTACTTGATGAGATGGTGCGCACCGGCAAAGTTACTTCAATGATAAAAGACGGTAAAACATTATGGAAACTTGCATGAAATTAGGGGGAATTTAATGGACGAAAATGTGGATATTGCAATAATTGGTGGCAGCGGAATATATGACATAAGTCTTCTTGATAATGTAAGGGAAGTTAATGTAGATACTCCATTCGGGCCACCATCCGACGACATTACGATCGGTGAACACGGCGATAAAACCATCTGCTTCTTACCACGACACGGTATAGGGCACAGGATATCGCCATCTATGTTAAATTCGCGGGCAAATATCTTTGCTCTCAAGAAACTTGGTGTTAAACGCATAATCGCGGCATCGGCTGTCGGCAGTTTGAAGCAGGAACTGGCACCCCTGGACATCGTGATCCCGGATCAGATATATGACCGCACAAAATTAAGAGCAAATACGTTCTTTGATGACGGCATAGTAGTTCACATGGGTTTTGCTGACCCGTTCTGCCCTGACCTGTCAAAGACCATACTTGACGTTACAAAAGAAAAGGGCTACAGTGTTCACAACGGCGGAACATACGTATGTATGGAAGGTCCCCAATTCTCAACACGGGCGGAATCGCGCGTATACCAGTCTCTTGGTTTTGACATCATTGGCATGACCGCCATACCTGAAGCAAAACTCGCACGTGAGGCAGAGATGTGCTATTCCATGATCGCTACAGTGACGGATTATGATGTCTGGTCTGAAGAAGATGTGACCATTGAAACGATTATTGAAAATGCGATGAAGAACGAAGCAGCTGTCAAGGATGTTATAACAAACACGATCAGTAGAGTTTCGCCAACGCAGGAATGCATGTGTAAAGATGCACTTGCGGGTGCCATCACTACAGTGCAAAGTATGATCCCGTTCGAAACAAAGCAGAGGCTTGAACCCCTTATCGGCAAGTATCTTGTCGATTGAACATAATAACAGCAGAACAGTCGTAAATCTTTAAATATACTACAGTTCATATTAACGACCGGTGAACCGATGCCACACAAATGTACGAGATGTGAGAATGTTTTTGAAGACGGAGCTGCCGTAATATTGGACGGCTGCCCGAACTGCGGATGGAACAAGTTCCTTTACGTAGGTGAAATGCCATCTACCCCCTTAAATAAGGATGAGGATTTAAAGGATACTGATATTCCCCACATCATCGATGAAACCAAAAAACCCACCGAAGATGAAACAGAATCCGGGCACAAGCCTGCTGAAAAGTTTATTCGGGAAATTGATGAGATACTCGGCATCGACCATCAGGAACGCAGTGTTACAGAAGATGATGGCGAACGTGTTGAATCAGTTCGGATCCTTGGTCCCGGCTCATATGAACTTAATCTTGATTCACTTCTTGGAAGAAAGGAGATCGTGATGGCAATCAAACAGGATGGAACTTATGCTGTTGATCTGCCTTCGGTTTTTAAGAGGGATGATAAAAAGAAAAAATGATCATTCCTAAAGCAACATCATTTATTCTGCCGTGCCCCGACTCTTGCAAAATAATTCGACACTAACGTGTACACAAATGTAATGATACCAATCCAGACGATCTGCCGACCGATCACTTCGTAAGTAGTAAATGTTAATATAAGCCCAACAGCAAGAATAACAATATTCGCATTGTTGATCTTCTTATTTCGTTTCAGGATTACTGCAGCCCTTTGCTTCGCAACCATATTTTCTTTTTTCTCTTGTTTCAATAACTTCACATCCTTTAAACTTCGATCAATTTATTCGCAGCTTTCCTTAACCTGTTCAAGACCGCTACCCCGACACCGTCACACTTGACCGACCCGTCCACAATGATAATATCAACATCCATTCCGTCCATATATCGCAGCCCTGCAAATAAATTGCGAGCAGCATCTTCCGGCACATTCCGTCTCCCAAGCGAATACATCTCATCTGCAGAAACATGTTTTGCAGTTTCATCCGTAATGAGCAAACCCACACGCATATTCTTTTCAGAATAACTGTCAATCAATTCAGAAATCTTCGCAGCAACAGCCATACCGTCGCCTTCAACAAGTACAACTCTTGTCTTTGGTGAATAGTGGGTATATTTCATACCCGGCGACCGCACGACATCGCTTTCCTCAACTGCCTGGTCCGTATATCCAATAACAACCTCACCAACGTACTTCTTTATAACTTCCAGACTCACACCGCCAGGTCTCAGTATCGCCGGAATATCGGATGTAACATCAAGTACCGTAGACTCAACCCCAACTTCAACAGCCCCGCCATCGATCACAGCATCGATCCTACCTGAAAGGTCGGATATCACATGCTCCGCTGTTGTTGGACTTGGTCTTCCGGATGTGTTCGCACTTGGTGCTGCCAGTGGTGTGCCCGCTTCTTTTATCAATGCAAGTGCAACAGGATTGTCTGGCATTCTTACTGCCACCGTATCCAGTCCTCCTGTTGTAATGTCGGGCACGACACTCTTGCGCTTCAGTACAAGCGTCAGTGGACCCGGCCAGAAAGCATCCATCAATTCAAAAGCAATCGGTGGGATATCCGTTGCGATCATATCCAGACTATCCTTCGATGCAATGTGTACGATTAGTGGATTATCAGCAGGTCGTCCCTTTGCTTCGAATATCTTGAGGACAGCATCAGGATCAAGCGCATTCGCTCCCAGACCATATACGGTCTCGGTAGGAAATGCCACAGTGCCGCCCTGTTTGAGAATACGGGCAGCTTTGCTGATGATGTCGGCAAAGTTGCTTTCATCGATCTTAAAAACCAGAGTTTTATTGTTCATCAATTATGAGAAACCGTCTATACTGTCCTCTCATTTATCCCCATTTATCAAGTGCAACCTTGATCTCGTTGTGGGTTTTTGCATATTCTGCAAGGGATATACCTTTAAGTGAAGCATCAACTGCCTGGCGACATGCCGTAGCACCAGCAGCCGTTCCATCTGGATGGGCATGTATGCCTCCTCCGAACTGCATGATAACATCGTTGCCAAATATGCGTAGAAGTTCAGGGATCATAGTAGGTTCAAGTCCTCCTGATGCAACAGGAAACATTTGCTTCATGCCACCCCAATCCTGCTCAAGAACATGCAATTCCTCATTCGCAGGGACTTTATTCAAAACACACTCATCCCTCAATGCCAGTACTTCATCCCTCTCGCCATGCATCTTACCGACAACTGTTCCAATGTGAAGCTGGTCAAGCCCGATCAGGCGTGTGAGTTTTGCGATCACAAGCATACTGATACCGTGACGGGGATATCGTGTAATTGCAGAATGCATGCACCTGTGGGCATGGATCGCAAGTCCCATATCCTCGGTGGCTTCACGAAGCGACTGCAGGGCAGTCCAGCCAACAGGCATAATATCGATCATAACATATTTTCCACCAAGATCACTGATGATCTGTGCTCTCCTGATCATCTCCTCGCAGGTCGGCGCGGTGATATTGCACATGTACATCTTTTTCTCACCGGTTTCAGATTCTGCTTTATCCTGTCCTTTGAGTGTAAGCTCAGCGCGTGTGTTGAATCTGTTGAATTTCTGGTCAGTAAGATTCTCATCATCTTTCACAAGGTCGCATCCACCTGCAAATGCATTATATGCAACCTCTGCGTGCATCTCTGATGACAGTCCGACCTTTGGTTTTACGATCGTTCCAACCAATGGTCTGTTGACATTGTCAAACAGTTTTTTAATCCCATCGACCCCGTATTTAGGACCTCTGTGCTGTGCAACACAATCTTTTGGAAATGAAATATCCTCAAATCGCAGTTTGTCAAGCAACTTCATGCTGAATATATTGCCGGCTACTGCACTCAATATCTGGGCTACCGAACCTAACTCGAAAAGGTCCTGTGTGTATGCAACTCTCACGGTCTGCCGTTCTTCATTGGCATAGTAGACGTGTGGTTTGAGTTTATCGGCAAGTTGCGGACTGATCGTGGATATGTCAGCCCATGTATCGATCGAACTCTCGCCTGCCATGTGGGTGCATGCATCTTCAAAACTCACGCCCTTTGCAGGTTCAATGTGGTATTCACAAACAAGATCCGTATTTTTTGGTATATATTCAAGGTCGATGTAATCTTTTAGCATAATATCAGTTCCTCAATTGTTTTAATAGTATACATGCAATCATTCTGATAAGGGTTTTGTGTTATTTTTCCGCATCGATATTAAAAAAAATATAATGTTAATAAATATAATGTCATTTTACCATATTTATATACAATTGATTATAATACTTTACTGTGAGCGGAAATATTTTTTTACTTCACTCATATACTAACCCAAACTCTCAACCCGCTCACAATTAATGTTACGGTAGATCCAAAAAAGGCAGTTTATCCTTTTTTCTGTACGCAACTGCCTGGCAGGTAGCAATAAGTTCATCCTTATCGTTGGTAACTTTTATGTCGTAAGTACCGATCTTAAAAGATTTGCTGACCTCTTTTGATTCTGCAAAGAGGGTATCTCCTTGTGCTGCCGGTTTAATGTAAGATACATTTACACTCAAAGCAACAGCGATCGTACCGTGTGAGTTTGCAGACATTTCGAACGCTTCATCGATCAATGAATATATCGCACCGCCATGTGCCATCCCGAAAATGTTATCCATATCCTTCGAATAGACCATTTTCACAAGCGAATAGCCATAGTCAAGTTTCACCAATTCTATGCCAAGTTTTCTGGCATAAGGTTCGCTCTCAACTTTTTTGAACAAAGCATCAAAAATAGGATTATCCATTTGATCATACTCCTTATTATATGTATAACCAGAGTTGGATTATTCACTTATACGTCTTGTCATACTCATCGATAACCGATATATCACACAGGTCGACACCGTGTCTGTGTGCTGCACGACCTATCATGTGTGCTGCAACTGGTGCCGTAAGCAACAGGAAAAGACCAACTGTTATTGCTTTTACACCAATTGGGGTAAACCCTACTTTCATCAGGATACTTAGCATAACTCCAAATGCACCAAGTGTTCCGATCTTTGTAGTTGCATGTAATCGGTTATAGACATCAGGCAGACGCAATATTCCGAGCATTCCCAAGAACACGAACATCAGGCCAAGAATAAGAATAAAATTGCTGAAAAATTCAAGTACGATCTCAGTGGTAATCATAATACCACCCCTTCATCAAGGTATTTGGATATCGTAACCGTACCGACAAATGATATAATTGCGAGTACCAATGCCACGTCCATGAAGAATACTGATTCTTGCACATATGAATAAACACCCAACATAACCACGATCACAGTTGTCATGGCATCCACAGCAATGACTCTGTCCGGTATAGTTGGACCTTTAATGACTCTATATACACATGGAATTATGGCCACCATCATAAACAACAGTGAAAGATCAAGCAGTAGTGAATTCATTCAAATGCCTCCAACACATATTTTTCAAGATCGTTCTTTATGGATGTTCTAACTCCGTCAGGGTCGGATGCATCAATACAGTGAACATATAATACCGATCTATCGTCTGATATATCGATTGTAAGAGTTCCGGGTGTCAGTGTTATTGTATTTGCGATCGCAGTTATACCACCGTTTGTTTTTGTGTCGATCGGCACGGCAATAATGCCTGGTTTTATATCGATATTTGGAGAAATTACAATTCTTGCAACCATGATGTTTGCTTTTAAGATCTCAATGATAAGTATTGCAAAATATTTGGCCTGTTTTGGAATACGGACAATGGCATCCTTAAATGATAGTTCTCCCCCTACTTTGAAAAGCGGCATGAACGGTCTTAAGGCAATAGGACCAAGGATCATGCCAAAAATAAAATTCTCAATAGTTACACTGCCATGAACGAAACACCACATAAGTGCAAGTGGAATTGAATAAAACAAATATCGTTTCATCGAACCACCCTCGTCATAACTGCATCGATATATGGTTGCGGATCAACTATCTGAACTGCAGTCGCCTGTGCAAGAGCAATTAGTGGCTCCGCATATACTCCAAATATAATGACTCCGATCGCCAGTATTATTATTGGGACGGTTAGTAACGGTGACAATGCATGTGATGAGTACTCGCCATACGTTTCAAAATCCCGTGGCTCGCCCCAGAACATTATCATCCATGCCCTGAACATGTAGAACAGGGTCAGAACTGCAAATATAAGCGCAATTGCGATCGGAATGTAAAAACCTTCCTCAATACCTGCATCGAATAATATGAACTTTGCAATGAATCCACCCATTGGCGGGAATCCTGCAATTGACATTGCACCGATCAGGAACATTGCTCCCATAAGAGGTGCACTCTTAATCATGCCACCCATTTTTTGCATATTGCGGGTATGTGCATGATGTATGATACCGCCGGATGTCAGGAATAACATAGACTTTGCAAACGCATGGTTTACGAGATAAACAAGCGCTGCGGTGATCGTGTACACCGACCCCATGCCAACTCCAAGGAACACATAACCTATCTGTCCTACACTTGAATATGCAAGCATGCGCTTGACATCGGTTTGCCCGATCGCCGATATTGCACCAATTATGATTGTTACAAGGGCGAGCAGAATTATGATCGGCTGGAACATTGGTAGAACATCCCGAAACATCAGGAAGAACACACGAAGCATACCATAGACTCCTACTTTGATCAAAACACCACTCAGCATTGCGCTTATTGGTGAAGGGGCTGTGGGGTGTACATCAGGTAACCAGTAATGAAGTGGGAATATTGCTGCTTTGTTCCCGAATACAACGATGAACAATAACGCAATTGGATAAATGTGCCATGGCATCGTTCCCGCTGCACTCATAGCACTTACCTTTACGGCAATGTCAGCCATGTTCACTGTTCCGACAGTGGCATAAAGTGATGAAATTGCGATCAGCATAACAATGGAACCAAGCATGCTGAGTACAAGGTACTTGAATGTGGCTTCCATCTTGTCAGATGCTTTTGTGACTCCACCCTTTTCATTTGCGATCACAAGTCCGCATGATGACAGAAGCAGGATCTCGAAGAATACGAACAAATTGAAGATGTCGCCTGTCAGGAACGAACCTGTAAGTCCTGCCATAAGTAAGTTGAATAATGAGTGGTAGGTAGAGTTCAATGACCTCTCTTCAATATAGTCAAGAGAATACACAAGTGATAGGAATGAGACAAACAGTGTCAAAACCACCATTCCGGCACTAAGTAGGTCAGCAACCAGAACAATCCCGTATTTACCCCATTCTCCGACTTCGTACACAATGATGCCGTCTGTCCAGACACGTAACAGTAGAACAACGCTCAAAGCCAGCAGACACAATGTCACAAATACGTTCAGGCTTTTTTGCAGTTTCGGGCTTGACTTTAAGAATACCATAATCGCTGCCATCAGAATTGGCACTGCAATTAAAATGATAGGAATATGTTTTGATATATCTATCATCCCCACAGCCTCCTGAGTTCCCGAATATCAGTAGTCCCGTATTCCTCATGGATGCGGTATGCAAGTATCAGTATGAACGCGGTTGTCGCAAGGCTGATAACAATGGCAGTCAGTACAAGAGCCTGTACGAGTGGGTCTACATATTGTATATGGGTCGTTGCAGAGACGACCGGAGCCAAAATACCCTCTGCCAAAACGTCATTGAAAACCGTGCCTGAAGCATCTGTTGCTCCATGGGTTTCAGTGATGATGGGGACCTTTGTACCGTCAAAAACGCCTGCAGACACTATTAACATGTTAACTGCATGTGAAAGTATGCTTAGTCCGATTATCACCCTGATAATGTCCCTGCGCAGGATCATGAATGTACCCAGTCCGAACAGTATTGCGATGGTCAATGAAAGAAGTGTGTTGTTCATCTGTCATCACCTACGTTCTTGAACATAAATAACAGACTTCCGATCACAACAAAGTACACGCCAATATCAAACAATCCGGCTGATACAAGTTCGATCTCGCCGAAGAACGGCAGATGCACGAATTCAACTGCACTCCTGAAGAAATTATGTCCTACGAACAGGGCTCCGAATGCGGTGATGCATGAGATCAATAAGCCAAATGCGAACCATTTGCTCCAATCGGGGTTGAAGAACGACTCTGTGAATTTAAGGCCAAATACCACATACATAAGCGCTATTATTGAAGCGAACATTACTCCACCGATGAATCCTCCGCCAGGGTTGTTGTGGCCTGCAAGCAGAAGGGAAATTGAGAATAATATGACTAAAGGCAAGCATATTTTCGTGATCGTTTTTGTGATAAGTGTGGTCATTTTTCTTCACTCCTGCTGTGGATAAGATTGTAAACACCAAGTGCTGCAAGGCACAGTACTGATATTTCACCGAGTGTATCATAGCCTCTGAAATCAACGATAATGACGTTGACAATATTGTGTCCGCCTGCAAGTGATAAACTGTTTTCAATGAAGTAATGTGACAGCGATTCAAAGGGTGATACGATCCCTTGTGTCGCATTTATCAGCATGATGAACACTGTGCTTGCTATTGCAACTGAAATAATAGCATCTCTTGCAAAGGTAGTCTTTGAAATCGTTTCCTTGAATTTTTGCGGTATTTTTACGATCGCAAGCAGGAATATGATTGTTGAAAGTGTTTCAACCAATACTTGTGTTAATGCAAGGTCCGGTGCTTTGAGATAGATGAACAGCATGCTAACCATGTATCCAAGTGCAGACAATGCTATGATCGCTGGCAGATAACCCGGCAGAATTGTTGCTGCAATTGCTGCGATGACCATGAGCAACATCAGCAATATTTCGTATGGTGCTATGTTAAAATTAAAATTCAATGTATGTGGAATGATGTTAGCACCAAGTAAGACGATCGGGATAAAGACAAGAACAACAATAAGAGCAAGCACCGCGCTCATGTATGTCTTTACAGTACCCGGTTGGATAATAGCCGATATTTTGTGGGCACTTGATCTTGCATTGTTGACCACTGCATCATAGTGGTAATTGATACTGACGGCTGAATGTCGTTCATTGAACCTGTCCTGCCAGGTAGCGATCGCATCGTATTTTGAATAAACCAGCAGTCCGATGATGAATGTGAACATTGTCATAAAAAGTGACGGGGTGAATCCATGCCACAGTTTCACATGCAATTCCACATGTTCAAGCAAAATTCCTGCTGTGGTTGGTTCAACGATGTTGTGAACAGGAATGGAGGGTACAAGCCCAAACAGGATGACCAGAAATGCAAGGAATGCAGCAGGAATAAGCATTGTTGCACCTGGGTCATGTATGTGGTTTGGCAGTTCATCGTCGTGACGTTTGCCAAGGAATATGCCGTCTATTAATTTTATTGAATAAGCGAATGTGAATACGCCACCAAGAACCGCGATGGCAGGGATTAGTATAGTGTATGGCGAGCCAATTGCTGCACCCATCTCAATTGAGGATTCGTAGAACATTTCCTTGCTCAGGAAACCATTTAGTGGCGGTATACCAGCCATTGAAAGTGCACCGATCGATGCTATGATGAAAGTTATTGGCATTTCACGGCGAAGTCCACCCAGTTTACGAATATCACGCGTGGATGCTTCATGTGCCACAATTCCAGCCACAAGGAACAGGCATGCTTTGAATGTTGCATGGTTGAGTAAGTGGAATGTTGCTGCTGCTACACCGATCCCTGGTTCGTGTTGGGTGGTGTAACCGTACATGGTCATGAGATAACCAAGTTGGCTGATCGTGGAATATGCCAGTATGGCTTTGATATCAGTCTGGCGGAATGCAAGGAATCCTGCAACGACCATTGTAGCCATGCCTGTGCCTGCTACAAGGTAGAACCATGCATCAGTGCCAGAGAATATTGGGTGTATCCTTGCTACAAGATAGATACCTGCCTTTACCATTGTTGCTGAGTGCAAAAAAGCACTGACCGGCGTTGGGGCTTCCATTGCGTTAGGAAGCCATACATAGAAAGGGCCCTGTGCAGATTTTGCAGCAGCCCCTATGAATATTAGTGTTAATGTCAGTAGGAAAAATTTATGCTCGTGTATGGCACTGATCAATGATTCGCTATGGAGAATAGTTGGTATGTCAAATGTGCCTGTTATTGAACTGAGTAACAAGAATCCTGCAAACATGACGAGTCCGCCTGATGCAGTCAGTACCAGTGATTTTGTGGCACCGTATATGGACTCAGGTTTATTGCGCCAGTATCCGATAAGCATGAATGATGTGATACTTGTCAGTTCCCAGAAAATGAACAACTGGATGGTGTTTGCCGAGAATACCATTCCGATCATGGAACCCATGAATAAAAGAAGCCACTTGTAGTATCTTGGCAGGTCCTCTTTTTGGGACATGTAGCCATTCGAGTATGACATTATTATTACGCCGATACCAGATGCCAGGAATCCGATGAGCATGCTGAGTCCATCGGCATAGATGCTAAATTCGAGACCGACACTGGGTAGCCATGAAACTCCACCACTGACAGTATCGCCATGAATTATGATCGGTGCTACTTTTGCGATAAGTAAAAAAATTGTGAGTGCGCCTGCGACTGCAAACCAGCCTATATATTGCTTGAATACTTTGTTTGCAAGAGGTATGAGTCCTGCAAAGATAAATGGCAAGAATATTGCCAGTGCAATTGCATTGAATGAATCCATGACCACTCTAATTTATGTCCCAATATTTAACTGTTATTAAAATCAAAAAAAATTAGTAACTATTCAGCCCTGACCAAAATTCGCCCAAAATATTCTATTTTTT
>JAMJFS010000041.1 GCA_023544565.1 Methanosarcinaceae archaeon | reverse complement strand
GGTAGATTGGTTATATTGATGTGGGCATATATTTTCAAACATCGGCGAGGGAGTGACCCTCCCTCGTGGGTGTGCTAACCAAAAGGTATAATGGTACGTTCGTCCAAGCCTACTTGAAACAAATCGTAAAGATAGAAAAATGTTTCTGGAAAAAGCTATAGAAAAATTGAATCAAGAGAAACAGTCTCTCTTGGTGGCTAAAAAAAGTAGACAGGTAAAACCGACTAAAAAAAAGATTGATGCTATTTTAAGAAAGTTTAAGGCGAATCTGTTTTTATCTTATCGTCTCGAGCCTGTTGTTTTGACTGGAAATGGGGGTTCTGAGGTTCATACATTCGATCTCGTTTACGAGATAAAAACAGAAGCGATTAAAAAGGCAATGCTGAACGATGGCATTTGGATGTTGGTCACGAACATTTGCGAAACGACTGAACCGGAAGTGTATGGGCTCGGTCCCAGAGAAATGATCAAGGCATACAGAGATAAAAATCGAGTAGAGGAGGGATTTCGTGAAGTGAAATCTTTCCTGAAATTCCAACCTACATTTGTTTATACAGATGAGCATGTCCGCGCACATTATACGATATGTATTCTGAGTTATCTGCTGGATGTTACTATCACAAACAGACTCAGGGAAAATAGTATTGAGGGTGTTAGTAGTGTGAATAAAGTTTATCGTACACTGGAGAGGTGTGAAATTGGAAAGTTGGGTCTGAAAGGGGAAAAATCTCAGATACTGAAACTTACGTCCATGACGAGTGCGCAAAAAAACATTATGGAGGTTTTCAATTGCAAATATTTGGGAATGAGTGATTACTTGGAATTGATAGGGGTCAAGAAGGTGTAGAACAGAATTGAAAATCCGTATAGTCTATTGATGGCGTTTTTATTTTATACTGGCGAAAATGGGTTATAATATCCTTTTTGTGCCCATATTTAAATAATACAATTGTTTGGTAAGATGCCCTATCGGATGCAGTCAATGACCCCAGACTTGCATCACAAAGTTAGAGGCATCAGGAAGATGCTCGGGTATTTTATTATCAATTGCGGCTACCACCTCATTGACTAAGGTTTATTTTTGGCACCGGCAGACGACCTATCGCATCCTCTACCAGACTGCCCAGGTAAAGCATTTTATCATGCTCCACAACACTTGTTATCTGAACATACGAACCCGATGGGTCTTGCAAATTATGGATGACATTACCCTCTATGTCCAGCCCTAATACGAAACCGTCGTTCTTAGGAGCATTTGCTGACTCGGGCAGACGCATGAGGATCTTTCTTATGAATGGTTGGGGGAGTACGGAATCCATATCCTTGCGACTTTCGGGGCCTTGTATGAGCGCAAGCCAGAACGTGTCTTTGCCATTAGATGAGATGCCATCCGGAAAACCTGGCAAATTGTCAATAAAGATATCTGAATCACCACTCTTTGGTCCAGTGAGCCAGTAGCGCTTTACCTGATACTTTCCGGTCTCTGCAACTAGAACAAAAGACTGATCAGGGCTAACCGCGACGCCATTGGCAAAATAAAGCTTATCGAGCACCAGTCGCGTAGAATTACTGCCTGGGTCATAGGCAAGCAAGCGACCATTGGGGCGATGCTCCATTAGATCAGCCATATATTCTTTCGCACTGAACTTGAACGATGCATCGCTGAAGTATATGGTTCCATCGGCAGCAATATCAACATCATCAGTAAGTCGGAACGGAACACCACCCTGCTCAGTGCTCAGAACAGTGATCGAACCATCGGGGGTGACTGAAAGCAATCCTTTGTAGGAGTCGCAAACCACCAGATTACCAGCGGCATCAAATTGAAGCCCCAATGGTGCCCCCTTTGTATCGGCAAAGACTTCGTATCGGCTGCCGTCAGCCTCAAATCTCAAGATTCGACCGCCTTGCATACCACTATAGATTCTGCCCTGGCCATCGATGGCAACATCTTCCGGACCAACGCCAGCTCCGACTCCAATTCTTTCTACGGCAGATAAGCGAGTGTTTGGCTCATAAACCCCTGTTAGGGTCGGTGCCTCCGGTGGTGTCCAGGCAGCAGGGTCAATGGAAACAGGCCAAAACAGCAGGTAAATTAAGAGTAAAGTCACTATCGCTACGAAACCAATTAATATTTTACGCCACGTCATAATATCCCCTTAGAATTTAACCCATTTTTTGACTTAATGAGCCATCTACATCGGTAGAAGCAAAAAACACATCCAGATATTTGAATGAGTTATCTACCTATGATGTTGCTTTTGCCCGCTCATCCTGTGACATATTAGCCAACTTCTCAACTTCTTTTATATCCAGTTTAAGTCCCTTCGCCACCCGCCGACCATAATCCGGATCTGCCTTGAAGAACAGAGCCGTTTGGCGGAGTTGTATGCGTTTTTGCGCTCCCCCAAGATGACCGATAATATTGCCTGCCAGATTCCCACGGTCCTGATCGGTCATCACATCACGATACAGATTGCCGGGCTGGACAAAATCATCATTGGGATACGTATATGGGTAACGGTCTGCCTGTCCGGAGATATCCATCAGAGGTTCTTTTGCAGAAATATCCGGCTCAGGACCATTAAAACTGTTTGGCCAGTAATTCGGACCGCTGCCGCCGTTTAGATCGATGCGCATGAATCCATCGCGCTGATAGCTGTTCTCAGTTGCATTTTTCGGTGCATTTACTGGCAACAGATGGTAGTTCGGCCCCAGTCTGTGGAGATGGGTGTCATGATATGAGAAAAGACGACCCTGGAGCATCTTATCAGGAGATGCGGCAATACCCGGCACAAGATTCTGCGGGCCGAATGCAGCTTGTTCAACTTCAGCAAAGTAATTTTTAGGGTTACGGTTCAAAACCAGCTTGCCAACCTCGATCGGTGGAAAATCAGCATGGGGCCAAACTTTAGTGATATCAAAGATATCAAAACGATAATCCTTTGCCTGCTCAGGTGTCATTATCTGCATCTGAAGGGTCCATGACGGGTAATCTCCCCGTTCAATAGCATCATAGAGGTCCCTTGTAGCATGGTCAGGGTCCTTGCTGCGCATGATATCTGCTTCCTGTCTGGTAAAATTCTTGATTCCCTGATCGGTCTTAAAGTGATATTGCACCCAGAAATATTCACCTTTCTCATTGTACCACTTAAAAGTGTGACTGCTGTAGCCGTTCATGTTTCTAAATGAGGCTGGAGTGCCACGATCGGAAAAAAGGATTGTTACCTGGTGAATTGATTCAGGTGTCAGGGAAAGAAAATCCCAGAACATGTTCGGATCCTTGCAGTTGTTGGCAGGGTTACGTTTTTGCGTGTGTATGAAATCCGGGAATTTTAAGGGGTCACGTATGAAAAAGACAGGGGTATTATTTCCGACAAGATCATAGTTGCCTTCTTCGGTATAGAACTTCAACGCAAATCCCCGTGGATCACGCTCGGCATCTGCTGATCCCTTTTCTCCTCCTACTGTTGAAAACCGGGCAAATACCTCGGTTCGCTTTCCAATTTCGGAAAGGAACTTTGCCTTTGTGTATTTAGTGACATCTGCAGTGACTTCAAAGTATCCACCTGCACCTGCCCCTTTTGCATGCACTACACGTTCAGGGATACGTTCGCGATCAAAGTGGCCTAACTTCTCCAGTAGGTGAGCATCCTGCATCAATACAGGGCCTCGTTCTCCGGCAGTAATACTATTCAAGTCGTTCGCGACTGGTATCCCAAAAGCAGTAGTTAATTGTTTCTTATTTTGATTCTTGTCACTCATTGAAGTCCTTCCTATTTTTTTGTAGGATATTTTTTATAAACATATAGTCCGAGTCAATTCGACCGAAGTGAGCATTTTCTCGTTAGTTAAGCTTTCATTTGACATTTGTTAAGGGTGCATGAAGGTGTTTTAGCTTCACAAACCTGTAAATGAAAAAGAAAAAGAAGCCTTACTCGACTTCTTTCAAATCTGCTACATAGTCATATAGGAATGCTGCGACCACCGCACCCAATATGGGACCTATGATGTATATCGGGAAAAAGTTCCATAAGTTTGGTCCGCCGAACAGTGTGTCTACAAGATATGGTCCAAAAGTACGTGCCGGATTCAGTGATGACCCGGTTATGTTTCCGGTGACAATGATATCTACCGCCACTACCATGCCGATCGCAAACCCTGCAAATTGTCCCGGAGCACGTCTATCCACTGCAACACCCATGATGGTTAGCATCAACAAAAACGTCGCTATCCCTTCAGAGAGAATGGCCTGGGCATATGTAACTCCTTCAAATGGTGCCGTTGCACCCAGGCCCCCGATGGTAGCTGCTCTTGTACCAAGTATTGCCAAAAGACACAATGATCCCAGAGTGGCACCTGTAAGTTGTGCCAAAATATATGGTATCACGTCACTTGTGGGGAAACGTTTGGTTGCCCACAGGGCAATGGTGACTGCCGGATTTATGTGGGTTCCCGATATGTGACCAAAGACATAGATCATACACATGATGATAAAACCAAATGCAAGACCTATGGCCAGCCAGTCTCCAAGTCCTCCGTAACCGATTCCTATGTTAAAGCCGCCCTTATTGGCTTGTCCTGCTGCTAGTAATAATGTGATTACTGCCGCTCCGGTACCGATGAATACAAGAGCAAATGTACCGATCAATTCAGCTAATGAGCGTTTTAATATTCCTGTTTCAGGCATTATATCACTTCATTTCATTGCTGAATAGCATTCATGGCAAAGAATGCGGGGCATTTTCTTTGTTGTTTTCTGGCGAGGTATGGGGTAGCCGCCTTCCCACATATCAATATCAGCCCGCACCAGATGTTCCTGACATAGAGCCATGCCACATACAATGCATGTGGCGATGGCAATGGTCTCTTTACCCTGTTGGGCACAGACGTAGCAATGCATAACTAAACCCTCCTCATACGGCTTCAGCCCATTGGCAGTACTGGTGAGTTTTGACAAAGTCTGATGTTCCACACTGCTTGCATCCTCTTGCAGGTGATCCTGGTGTTTTTGGATCCATGGCGATGATGTTGGTCATCAGAGTTGCAGTCACAGGTTCACTGGTCAATAAGCATGGGAAGTCAGCCAGACGCATAAGAGCAGAGAACCTTACAGTGATTGCACAGGCAGGATATGTGTATCTCTGTGGGTTTGAAAGTACCTCATGTTTGTCGATTGGACTTAAGTCTACTTTCACACCACCAACAACTCCGCCTTTGCCAACAGGCTTAACCTCAAGCAATTTGGAACCACGGCTTATCATGTCCATGAAATCCACGTTGTGAAGTTCAGCAGCTGCTCCTCTGGTGGGATTAAGCTGAACATAGTTGGTATAGCGTTTTGTCAGCAGATCGATGACCATGGATGCAGTAAATCCATCTTTCTCAAGGATGTATGCTGCCCCTGTTGCTGTTGATCCAGTTGCAAGGTTAAGCACAGAACCAGGGGTTTTAAATCCCTTTGCAAGGCCTGCTTTAAGTGTGTTTTCAAGCACTTGGGTCTCAGCTTCTATGATGGACATGACCACATCATCCTTACACATGTTGAACATGGATTGGGATATGTGATGTGCGACATCTCCTACACAGTACGCAGGTACTGTGACGATGTTACCATAATGTACGCCCTCTGCCATTGCTTTTTTAATTGTCGGTTTCATTATTTTTTTGTATTTGTCCATGTATTTCTTTGTGTCAAATGAGGTGTGCCCGGCATCGGTCATGAGTTTGACCTGTGCATCGACAGGTTTGTCGTACACCATCTGTAGCATTGCAATCTCATCTTCCACGGCTTGCGCAGCGGTTTTACCCGCTTCAATTGAACTTTGGAATGCGGCACCAATTCCATAGGATGTATCCATGCCCCATGATTTTGCTGATAAGATTGCCTCTTTATGGCTTGCATCCATGTCCATGTCATTAAGAATTCTATTGACCACGTTGCTGGTTGAGCCAGGTGAGAATGCAAAGTCTACAACACATACAGGTCCGTAGAATCCACCATATCGGCGAATTGATTCTTTTCCAATCAAAGCTTCGTTATCTGCGATTGCCTGAATAAAAGCATCCATAGATTCCCTGAATGAAGGGTCTTCTTCGAATAGGATCTCAAGGATTGGAGGGGTCTGGTAGTGTTCTACAAAAGGATCATCTTCAGCACGCACTGTGTTTGTCAGTTCTTTAAGGATGTCAAAATGAGCATTTACAGAATTTATGTGAAGGTCGAAGATGGTTTGGGACTGTCCATCTGCTGCAGACATTTTGTTCACTGCATCCACATACGGCTGTGCGTCACTGATCTTAAAATCTGTTCCGCGCTTTTCCTTAATAGTCTTTACATCAGCCCACTGGGCTTCAAGTGCTTCGTTAATCATTTTCTTATAGACATTCATTAAGTTACCTCCTTGGAGTATTTAGATATACGCAGTGCTACAGTGTTTGTAGGTGTTAACTAATGCTCCCTAAAAAGTATAGCTGATAATATTTTAAATAGGTGCTGCTTGGTTAAAATTATATTAATAGTGTGGGTGCTGGATTGTGATTTAAGTTGCCTTACTCTAATTATCTCTACAAATATAATTATAACATAAACCCCCAATACATACCCATGCCAGACATCTTTATTAAAAACACAAAAGTATTTTTTAACAACTATCTCCAGCCTGCCGAGGTCACGATCGAGGACGGTAAGATCACAAAGATCGCAAAAGACATCCATGTATCAAGCGCTGACCGCGTAATAGACGCAGGAGGCGCGCTCACTCTCCCTGCAGGCATTGACGTACATGTGCATTTCAGGGACCCCGGGCTCACGCACAAAGAGAACTGGTATTCAGGTTCATGCTCTGCCGCTGCGGGTGGGATAACTACGGTCATAGATCATCCCAATACAATTCCTCCAACCATCGACAAGAGCTCTTTCAAGGAAAAACACAAGGCTGCCAGGCGGAAGTCCATCATAGATTTTGGGATCAATGGCGGGGTCACGGAAAATCTTACTAAACTGCCGCAGTTGTGGGAACTTGGGGTCACTGCCTTTGGCGAGATATTCATGGCAGAGTCCACAGGTGAACTTAACATTGATGACAAAACATTTGACAAAGCGCTCGGCATCATCAAGGAACTTGATGCGCTTGCCTGCATCCATGCCGAGGATGAAGATATCCGGCTTGAGAGGGAAGTTCTACTCAAAAACGACATGTCACCGGAATCTCATTCCAAAGAGCGCCCCAACATCTGCGAGGCATTTGCGGTAGAGAAGGCGGTCAAACTCATCAACACGCACAACACACGCGGCCATTTTTGCCATATCAGCACGCGCGAATCTCTGGGTATTCTCAGGCAGGAAAAATATATTGCGCGCATGGAGGGGCGGCAATCAAACATCACATGTGAAGTTGCACCGCATCACCTTTTTCTCACAAAAAAGGACTGGGGGCGGTTGGGTTCGTATGGCAAGATGAACCCTCCGTTGAGGAATCTCATGAGTGTTAAGGCGCTTGTGAATTCGTTAAATGATGGGCTAATAGATGCGGTGGCATCTGATCATGCCCCCCATCTTGAATCTGAAAAAGATGTGGATATCAAGAATGCGCCATCTGGGGTGCCAGGAGTGGAAACCCTCATGCCACTCATGCTTGCGGCTGTTAAAAAGAACCTGCTTCCGCTTGGGCGCATGATCGATGTGACGAGCAAGAATCCGGCACGGATATTTGGGTTAAACAGGTTGTCAAAAGGCAGTTTTGAAGAAGGGTTTGATGCCGATCTGATAATAGTGGATCCGCGCGACATGCGTCCAATTAAAGGTGATCAGCTGCACAGCAAGGCAGGTTGGACTCCTTACGAAGGTATTGATGGTATATTCCCACAAATTACGATATCTCGCGGCGAGGTTGTATGGGAAGGGGAAGTTGTGGGGCAAAAAGGGCGCGGCAAGTTTTTGGAAGGATGCGGGAAACCTGTGGACATGGAATGAACATATTTTGTATATTGTGTATGTTCAAACCACAAACTTTTATAAGTATTATGTAAATCTATGTACATGGTGAATACATGAGATCCAAATTTCCAATACACACCACTTTGAGCGGAGATGCGATCAAGATTCTTGAGAGGTATGAAAAAGAACTTGGTGCAAAGAACATAGTTCTTGAAAAAGCACTTCTTGCTATGGATGGTATGCGGTATAAGGCAAAGCTCGATACCGGAGGAATGCGCTCCCCCATTAAGCGTATAAGCACTGGTGTTCCAGGGCTTGATGAATCTATTGAAGGTGGTATCCCAAAAGGTTTTTCTGTTGTTGTAACAGGACCTCCCGGTACGGGCAAGACCACTTTTTGTATGCAGTTTTTGATCGACGGTGTTAAGAAAGACGAAAAATGCATTTTCTTTTCCTTTGAAGAGCGAGTTGAACAATTGGTGCAGCATTTCATGCGCTTTGGATGGGATATAGGGAAGTATATTGATGACGGTTATCTTGAGATATTTGGCATGTCTATGCTGACATCAGAAGAAATGATAGAGATTATAGAATCCTACCGGCCGGAGCGTGTTGTGTTTGATTCTATCAATGTTTTTGCTGAACCTTCCGATTTTCGTAAATCCGGCGCATGGCGCAGTTTGCTAAGAATGCTAAAGGTGAAAAAGATCTCATCTCTTTTCATCACTGAAAAGCATCACGGCATTGAAGTGAAGCAGTTTGATGACTATGATTTCCTTGGTGATGGGATCATATTTTTAGATTCGGTCCGGACAAATGAGATTGACACCACACCAACTCCTGTGATGGCAGTCCAGAAGATGCGGGCAACCCGTATAGATCGTTCTCCCCAGCCGTTCAGGTTTACTGATGATGGTATTTCAAGATACAGGGCAACGAGTATGCCAAGTAGTGTGTTGCAAGACAGACTCGCATCAAAAAAAAAAAAATTCGATCTTTAGATGAAATATGATATCAGGCTTGCAACAATTGTGGAAACATAGATCGCTTTAAATCCACCTATGCCACCAAGATTGATGTAAGCACTTCCTTTTTTTTCTCTGTCAAATGTTATAAGTGTAGTGCAACTGCCTATCAGTATTCCTCCTACACTTGATACAAAAATAACAACTGCTGCGTTCTGTGGTGAAAGTATCAATGCAAATGGAATCGAGATGAGTCCGATGTAGTCGGGAACAACAATGCCGATTCCGCTAACCATTTCTGCCAACAGGCTCACTGCGACGATTATGATGAGCATCACTTGAAGTGCAGACGTGTCAGGCTGGGTTATTAACAGGTACAATAGTGTAAGTGCGGGGATTATGAACCCGCCAAGGTTTAATGTTACTGTAGTGTCAAATGCCTGTCTTTTTTCCACAACAAGTTCGTTTAAAACAGGAACCCCGTATATGTCTTCAAGAGCTAGTGCATCACGTGATAGATGTTCTGGTTTCTTTGTACGTATTTGTGTAATTGGAATCTCTATTCGGCTTGTGGCAAGCATAATCAAAAGTAGGATAAATAGGGGTAGGGATGATATTGTACCAATAAAAAGGTTCATGTGGTAACATAAACTTGCAATTGGTAAAAGTAAAAGTCCGAATATTACATACATCCGTATGTCTGATTTATTCAGATATCCTCGCATTCAATCACCATGAATATATTTTAGCAGATGTTATTAAACGTTTCTAATTGCATATGGTATACAACATTATAATTTCAAGTAGATCCGACATGTCATTTGGATCTACTTGATTATGATCAATTTAGTAATGTGTTAGTATGAATCAAGTTGTGATCGCAGTAGTTCGTTTCGTTTCTTTTCAAGTAAACTGTATACACTACCATGATTTGCACCGTTTATGAGCATCTCTATCGCGGTTCGAATAATCTGAATCTGATCAGGATGTCCGATCACACTTGCGGTTTTACCATAGATCGATATTTTGACCCCGATCATGGTTTCTGCGATCTCTCTTGTTTTCCCGCCTTTGCCAATGATCCTACCTTTTAGCCGCAGCAGTTCTTTTGGGGTGCTTGCAACTTGTGAAAGGTCCATCACTTCGAGCATCAACATGTCGTCATCAAGGAATTCGATCGCTTTTTCTGGATTAAAACCGCGTCCAATTGCCTGCACGACATCTGCGGCACGCATTGATGCTATTGGATCGTCTCCCTGTATTACTTCCACGACCCCTGATTCGCTGTCTATTTTGAGTGTTGCAGTTGATTTACTTTCAATGAGTTCCTTAACGCTACCTTTTGGACCGATTACTGCGCCGAGTCTATCTTGTGGTATTTTGATATGTGTCATGTTATGTTCGCCTGTTGCTTTAGGTGGGTAAGTCTAGTTTTTATTATCATTGTATCGGATGAAGGTGTACATCTCTTCAGGAGATGTTGTTATTTTGAAACGCTTGAAAAATCTAAGAATGTTTTCGATGTCACGGTGTAAAAATGTATCTGCGCGTGGATGTTCTAGTGTTACGGCTTGTCCCATATCTATTATTATAGGGGTCATGTCGTTGGTGTCTATCATTATGTTGTATTCGCTTAGGTCACCATGAACAAGTTTTGCGTCTTTGAATAATTTATGCATGTATTCTTTGATTGTTTCAAAGATCCTGTGCGCCTGTTCGTTGTCAAGCAACACGTCTTTTAAAAGTGGATATGGGACTCCGTTCTCTCCCATGAATTCCATTATGAGTATGTTCCTTTCGGTAATGATTGGCTCGGGGACACGTATGCCGGCACTTTGTGCCCTGGTAAGATTTCTTAGTTCTTTGCGTGTCCAGGCAAATATAATGTCGCGCTTGCGGTGTCTTATGTTCTCAAAGCGCGGGTCTCCTAATATGTATTCCTCCATGGAGTTGAAGGTGCTGGTGGTAATTCTGTATATCTTCACAGCGCATTCGTTTTTTTCTCCATCGGCCAGAAACACGTTTGCTTCTTTGCCCGTGCTGATGGAACCCCCCAATGCTTTAATAATCCCTTTATTTGAAAGGGTGTATAGCGTTTTGAGTGTGGCGGTATCAAAGACATTTTCTTTTACTTTGGTGGAATCAGTGTCTTTGCGCCGCATGCGCATCTTGTCTACTTTTGTATCAATTCGATATACTTTGTCTTCAAAATTCATAATGGGTGGTGATATTTACTACAAGAATCCTTTACGTTCAAGCCAGTTGACTTGTGGTCGTGTGTATTTCCAGATAACGTCGGCTTTTGAATCCTGGAAGTCCCACGGGACTGCAATTACGATGTCTCCTTCCCGTATCCATGTTCGCTTTTTCATTGAACCCGGAATTCGTCCCATTCGTAAAATTCCATCCATACATCGTAATCGTACCCGGTTTGCTCCGAGCATGTTCTCTACTGTTGCAAGTACTTCTCGATTTTCTTTTCGTGGGGTGCGTACTCGCGTAATCTGTGGTTCAGCATGTTTATCCACTTTATTATTTTTCTTATACAGGTTAATACCTCATTCTTTTGTTTAGTTTTATCTCAAATATGTCTGTTTGATATGTGTCATACGTTGTTAAAGGTTGCGTGTGTTTTGGGGCTTGCACACTGTTTTGATGTTTTGTAATTCCTAGTGTCATGTCAATCCTCTAATATCGGATAAAGACGAGATAACTTTATCCGGGCATCCTCAGTTGTGAATTGCCAATT
>JAMJFS010000040.1 GCA_023544565.1 Methanosarcinaceae archaeon | reverse complement strand
AATTATATGCTGGCTGTAATTTTATTACAGTTTAAGTCATAACTGGATTTTGGAACTGTGTCATATCAAAGATAACTAATAATATATACTAATCCACTAATTACTAATAGGGAATTTGAATGGTAAAAAACAGATTTAAAACACTCGAACGCTTTTCTGAAATGGGCGGAAGGGCAAAGGCAACTTTGTTAATAATAGGACTACTTGCAGTTGGGTTTATTGCTATCATAGGTACCCAGGCGCTGTTTGAAGGCAGCCATACCCTATATACAAATAAATCAAATTCAAGTGACATGTGCATAAAATGCCACCCAGATCAGGTTTCAACCACCATGGTAAGCTCCCACCAACTTGCAGGGTGCATCTGTCATGGATACAATCCAAGTGCCAATCCCACTCAAAATATAAATCTTGCTCACAATATGACAAAACAAATATATTGTACGAACTGTCACTCCAATTACGACAGTAACGGTGATATCACAATATATTCCGGTGTGAGCGGGCTTAACCAATCTGGCCATTATATTACAAATGATACAACTGTACTATACAATCATTCAAAAACGTTCTTCAGCTAGGCAGTGATAAAAATGCAAAAGCCAATCTACTATGTGTTGATCGCAGTGTCTTTATTCGTAGTTACAATTACAGCTGTGCCACAGACACTTTCACTATATGCCGGCTCACATGACTTTGTGAACGGTACCAATGTAGATTGTGCAAAATGTCACAGCGACGTTCATACGGAAATGCTTGCATCAAATTCAATGGTCCTTACAGCACACCAAAGTGCTGCACTGAATGTCAATTATACGACTTACCTTGCAGTCGGTGGTGTTGACTATGACCCGGCTGTGGGCAACATAACAACCAACATGGATGGAGACAACAGCGGCTCAAATGATGTATGGGAATGGAACACATCAACACTTATGTGGGTGAGAGATAGTGATTCAAGATCATACCAAATGGTTTTAGATGCAGACGGGAACAATGTTATAGAAAATGAAGAACTGTGCAGACTATGTCACCAAACCACACCTATTACAGATTCCGGACACGCTTCAACAAGGCGATTCTGTGATGATGACAGATGTCACGGAAATAGTGATTACAATTATACTGATTCTGAACTGTTTACAAATGACGTTACAAGTAAAGTATCCATAGGAAAAACACTGGCATCAGCAAATGTGCATGATATGTTCTATCTCAATGCGAGTACACAGGCAACAAGCCGTATCATAGGTGAAATTCCCGCCTTTGGATATACGCCGGGTGGTGCAGTTGATTCTAAAGTGTCTAAAAGTTACATGGCATGTGTTGGCTGCCATTCAGAAACCAATGCCACGTTGCAGACAACAAATATGCATTACCTGCATGGAGATTCGAGTGCATCCCGGCAACGTTATTCATTTATCAATGGAACAATTACGATTGGTTAATATATAGTTACAATAATATTATTGTAACTTTTATCCATGAGTATTGGTGAACAAGATGGCTATTGGAAAAAAAATTATACTGATTCTACTTATTACCCTGTTTATCCAATCAATGATACCAGCGGTCGCTGAAGATGAAGTTACATGGGATAACGAGGTCACATTTACATTCAGCTGGAGTTCACCCAAGTTTCCAAATGGGGATTATGTGATTAGTTTAACTGATTTTAATGGTGAAGGGTTGGTTGGTTTTGATATCCTGAAAGATGATATGATCGTAGAAAGGGTAATTCTTTCAAAAGGAGCGATCTGGAACTACAATGATGAAGTAAAACTTCAGGCTGTTGATGTCACAAACAAGAACATACTTCCATCATTTGGTTTCTGGCCTTCAAATCCAAAAGCAGAAGTTAAGATGTGGACTGGGGAACAAATAAAAAAAGATGAAGCTCTCCTATCACTTGGTATTGAAACAAAAAGCCCATACGATCTGGATTCTGATATAGAACTAATTGTGATCCTGGAAAATGACGGCGATTTTACTGCAAAAGATGTAACATTTGAGATCGATATAGATGACCTGACACTTAAGAATGATGATTATAAATTGTCATATTACTACTTGGGTGGAATAGAAGGAGATGCAAAAAAGACGGAAGAAATTAAATTAAGATTTCCATCATACCCAAAAAAGAACTCATATCCGTTCTCTGTGAATGCTAGCTGGAGTGATTCCACCGGTACCGTCCATACAGTTCAAAGATCGGCAACGATCAAAATAAAAGATCCAATCGAAATTCGCAAGAATATAATAGATGAGATAGGCATCGGTAAAAACGTATATGTTTCAATCAGGGTGAGCAATGTCCAGAGCAGAAAGGTTCATGTTGTGTTAAATGACAGCATACCTGCTAATTTCAAATTTGTTGAAGGGAATGAGAATCTGTCATGGGAATTCGACCTGCCTACCGGTGAATACAGGGTGTTTAAATATACACTTTTGCCAGAGATTCCTGGGAAATTGAAGATGTCAGCAGCATCTGCAACATGGAACATGTGGGGAGATGACATAAGTACTGATTCAAATATACCAGATATCGATGTACACGGGCCATATATTTTCGTTACAAAAACATTGAACTCTGAGAAAACATCTACACTAAATGTCCGGAAAAAAGACCTGATAGATGTTACTGTGAAGATGGAAAATATCGGCGATTTGCCAGTAAATGTTACTATTACTGATGTAATGCCAAA
This sequence comes from Methanosarcinaceae archaeon, assembly GCA_023544565.1. GTDB lineage: Archaea > Halobacteriota > Methanosarcinia > Methanosarcinales > Methanosarcinaceae > Methanovorans. The sequence continues at coordinate 9,123 of JAMJFS010000040.1, read as the reverse complement.
ATCTGCGGTGCTAATTGAAGATGATAGCGTGCTTATGCATAATCAAATCATTCAGCCTGGTGAATCTGCACAATTCAACTACACGATAAGAATTGTTTGGAAATCGATTAGTAATGTTCAGCTTCCAGAGCCAATCATACAACTTTCAATGCCACTATTGTTAGAAGAGATGAGTGGATATGAAAATGCTTATACTATCGGTGATATGCCAACACTAAACGTAAAATATGTTACGGAATTGGCTGGAGACTTTATTCCATTAACCAAAGTTGATGAAACGGTAATTGATCCAGTTGAAGATGAAGAGATGCAAAATAATGTTACCCAGAGCAAGCAACTTGACCATGTCAAAGAAGTAATAATGCCTGGGTTTGAAGGTTTTTTAGCAATGATCGCTATTATTATAGGTTTTGTCTTCAGAAAAAAATATAGGGAATAGATTCTGGAATAAATTAGTTTATAATACAACTGGAAACAAGATTTTTCCACACGAAAATGTTTGCTTTAACTTAAATTATATATTTATAAAATATATAATACATGAAAATTCGAGTTTAACAAGGATTTACTTGAATAACTTAAACTTTGTCTTAAAAAGTTTAACTAATAAATTTTAATTTGTAAATCTGGTTTTGTTAATATGATTATACAATTTACAATGTTAATCGTGTTCGCAACATCTTTACTATATATTTTAGTCTATACGTCTCTTTTTAGAAAAGTCCGTTTGATATACCTCATCGCGGGTTTATTCATTACCAGTACATTTTTAGTTCCAATTTTGTATCAATCAACAATTGTGATGTTTGCTATCGATATCTGTTTACTGGCATATATACTACTGATACATAAAAACCGGAGAATCCACCATGCCAATAAAGATATTGATGTTTTAACAACATTAGTACAAATAAAAAATGCTGCAAGAGCAATTCCTTTTCATTACTATCTGATAGTAGCGTTTTTTTTATTAGTATTAATAGCATATATTTCAAGTGATTTTTTCTGGAACTTATATGATATTGAAAAATATATTTTTTCTGACACAACCTTACAAAACACAACCTTACAAAACACAACCTTACAAAATATAAACCATAATGTGGATTCATATCAATCGATCATTATCTGGATATTGATCATATCAATTGGACTCTTTTTATTAAAAAAGATAATTAAAACTAGATGGTAACACAAAATGTACAATTTTACAATATTCAACTATAAAATTTTGCCCAACAACCCACTGCAATCTTCACAAAATTCCATGTTTTTGGCATCCACCCCTTCAATTCCAGATGAAAAACTCATGACACAATCAGTTTTACCACAATGATGAAGCCCCAGAGTGTGCCCGATCTCATGTATTGACTCTTTTTTTATACGCTCAATAAAAATTTGAAGGTTTGATACATCATCAATACCATCATTGCAGCCATCATTTGCATAGAACTGTGGATCTAGCCTGTGTGTTGAAATCACACATGCTTTTCCATTTAAGAACGCCTGCCCAAAAACAAAGTTCACACGGGATGCATAAATATCAACGTTTGTAATTGCAATATTCTTTTTGCCAGTCCCATTTTCTGCAATTTTTAAAAAACTTGTAGCACGGTATTGATCCCTTGCTTTGTTGTGTGCATTTTTAGGAATGTCCACAAAATCCAGAGTTCCAACGTTATCCTCAAAATAGTTGACAGCTTCATTAACAGCTCTGAGAATATAGGCATTATTGATGCCTATTGGAATTATGCAAAAAGTGTTAGACAAAATTAGTCAACCTCTATCCTCATTTTTTAGATTTAGGGTGTTGCGGTTTTAATTTTTTGTACAACCCTTTTGCCAGTTTGCGAGTAAATATTGGCTGTTGTACTGGCACAGGTTGTTCAACCATATTCTGTGAACTGATCGATTGGCGTTGACCCGTATACATACTTATTTCCTCATTCAGAAGATTGAACTCTTCATGAATCAACAGCAAGCGTTCTGAGATTTCATCCATGTTTTGATGTCTGAATGGTGTTGCTCCAATGTTGCGGCATAATCCACCATTACGGGACATGTCGCTGTCATCGCCGCTGTTGCGGTATAATCCACCATTGCGTGGCATGTCACCATCTTCACCACTGTTACGGTATAATCCACCATTACGTGGCATGTCGCCATCTTCACCACTGTTACGGTATAATCCACCATTACGTGGCATGTCGCCATCTTCACCACTGTTACGGTATAATCCACCATTGCGTGGCATGTCACCGTCTTCACCGTTGTTGCGATCGTCCATGGCAGGTTCATAATTTGCAATATCTTCCAGTTTTTTGTGCAAACCAAATGGCAAAGTGCCTGATGAATTATACATGCTCCATGTGTAATATGTTACAACATACAAACCAAGAACCAAGTACATGATCGCAAACATCTGGTTGGTTGATGTCAACAGACCAAACACCATTGTGTATATGGGCAGGATCAAGATCGGTGCAAATACCCACATCCATGCGGATGAATTGTCCCATTGGTTGAATTCATATGTGATTGTAACCCACCACATAACGAAAAGCAATGGAGAAAGATAAGGAATATACCACTGTGGATAATATATCATGAACATATACACAGCAAGTGTCACATTTAGAAGCACCACATACACAAATAAATTATATACACGCCTCAATGATGCAGATGTTGAAACTTCATGCGATTGATAATAACCACCTGTTGAAGGTGCAAATTCAATACTATTCTTTAAATCATTGATGCTATAGTTCAATGACTTGATCTGGCTTGAAACACTATCGTACCCAACCTGTACCTCTGCAATATTCCTGAGTACAGGCTCAAAACGATCATAAATGATCTCTTCGAACATATTGTCAACAATTCGCTCAAGATACGTGTTCTTACGGATAAACCGGACAGCTCCGAGTATAAGCATGCCACCTACGAATATTTGAGTAACTTCACGTATAAAGATCAATGAATCAAACTCATCTGTAAAAACGTATGATATCTGGAAAATAGATGAGATAAGGTAGAATAAACCTACAGTTAGTAAGACCACTACTGCAATCTTATCAAATCCGGACATATAGTTCCTGCTATGTTCTGTGCCCATGCTTGAAATTGCGATTCCACCATCAGATTCTACAATTTTTCGATCTGATGTGGTCTTGTTTTTTGTATTATTTTTCATTATACCCTAAAGTCAAGGCAACTTTTATAAAAGTCCTATCCAATTGTTAATAGTTGCTACCATATGATATAGCATATACTAATAATATACAGCACTGTTTATATTATAAACTTTCGTATGGAGATCAATTTTCCGCCATATATTGCAGCCATATTTCAATCAAAAAATGTAGTCACTCCAATCAAACGACCCGGGTTTGTATTTGAGCAGGACATCCTTTTCATCACCACGCAGCAACGCCCTGACAATCTCATCCACATTATTTGCGATCTCTTCAACTGTCGCATCGGTCGTATTGATCTCAAATACTTTGTCACACCATTCAACAGATTCTATAAGAATTACATCCAATGCTTCAGCATCCACATTTTCCGAGACTTTTGCCTTCGAGTAATTCCTACCCGATAACCTTTCACTCAGTTTATCAGGAGCCGTCCGGAGTACTATCACAATATCTGCAATGTGATGCGAAAGATGGCTGTCGAGTATCGTTACATCATAGGAATCATCCACCAATTCAGAAACACGCTTTGAGACCCTGTCCATATCCGCAACAAGCGTATCCCTCTCCTCATCCACTTCCGAATACAGGCGCTCCTCCTTTATCAGTTCATTAAGATGGATTGCCCTGTATCCACGGCGCTTTTCAAGCAAATTACTGACAGAGGTTTTTCCTGTGCCGGGTGTTCCTGTGAGTCCAATTAACATAATCCAAAGATGGAACTCCTGCCAGTTAATGTTTATGCATTTTAACGGCAGGTTCCGGATATTGTCAGGAAATTCTTGATAATCTTTAACCCTTCAGGAGTAAGCACTGATTCAGGGTGGAACTGGACCCCATATACAGGATATTCTTTGTGCTTGACACCCATAATGATACCGTCATACGTACTTGCAGTTACTTCAAGTTCAGGCGCAAGTTTCCCAATCGCAAGGGAATGATACCGCCCTCCTGTTAATGGTTCTGAGATGCCATCAAAAAGACTGGAATTGTCATGGATGATGGAAGAGGTCTTGCCATGCACGGGACCGCTCTTTGCATGAATGATCGTTCCACCAAATGCAGTGTTTATTGCCTGGTGACCAAGACAGACCCCGAGTATTGGAACGGATGCACCAAACTCATGAATGATATCAAGACATGTTCCAATATCACGTGGATTGTGAGGATTCCCGGGTCCTGGAGATATTACTATCGCATCAGGGTGGATGGCTTTTACTTCCTCGATCGATATCGTGTTTGGCACAACAACTGTATCCGGCTCGAATATGGAGACATAGTCCACAAGGTTCCAGACGAACGAATCCCTGTTGTTGATGAACAATACTTTCATTTTCCACCTCCGATCGCACTGATCATTGCTGCCATCTTGCGCTCTGTCTCTTCATACTCATACGTAGGGTCGGAATCCGCAACAATTCCTGCACCTGCCTGGATATATGCTGTATCGCCTTTTACGATCACTGTCCTTATGACGATCGCGAAATCTGCATCGCCGTTCCATGAATAGTATCCGACACCTCCGCCGTATATACCGCGGGCATCGGGCTCGAGAGCATCGATTATTTCCATTGCACGTATCTTTGGTGCGCCTGACAATGTGCCTGCAGGGAATATCGCGCGCGTTGCATCGAACTGGTCGCACTCATCACGAAGGGTGCCGCATACCGTGCTTTCAATATGCTGCACATGTGAGTATTTAACGACTGACATGAAATCATCGACCTTGACCGTACCGCTTTGTGCAACCATGCGTACATCATTCCGCCCAAGGTCCACAAGCATGACGTGTTCAGCGCATTCCTTTTCATCAGTCAGCATTTTTGTGGACAACAAATTATCTTCTTGCTCATCTTTACCGCGCGGGCATGTTCCTGCAATGGGATTTGTAATAAGTGTGCGCTTGTGTACCGTCATGAGCGTTTCTGGACTTGCACCAACAATACTCAGGTCTCCGAACTTGAAAATGTACATGTATGGACTTGGATTGATGTTCCGCAGGGTTCTGTACAGTTGAAGGGGTGTTTGCCACATCTTGATTGAATACCTGCGTGAGAGCACAACCTGGAAGATGTCACCATCAATTATGTGCTGTTTTGCAGTCCTGACAGCATCTTCAAATTCAACTTGCTCAATGTTACAAACAGGCTCGCATTTCAGTCCATCTACTTGTGGCATAACTTGATCGTCTTTTATTTCAGCAGCCAGTTCCAGATGCTTATAAAGTCCCTGTGCATTCGAGACCGCCTGGTCATACGCCTCACCCAGATCATGGTGTTCTGCCACAAAAGGCGTGACCACAATGTAGGTTTCGCCTGTCAGGTGGTCGAAAACGAACGTCTTTGTGGTGAGCGCGAACTGCATATCAGGAATACCGGATTCCAGTTCCTTTTCGATGTCTAACCAGCAGTCATAAACAATATCATAACCGTTGTACCCGATCGCACCGCCAAGGAATGTCTGCCTGTCAAACCTTTTCTGGTTGAGGAGATTCGTGCCGTTCGCAGTTGGAAATACTGCACGAAAAGCATCCAGTACATCAGTCCCTTCATTGATGCGGGTACGGAGTACACCGGGATCATCGGACTCGATCACGCATAATGATCCGATCTTTGAGCGAATGTAGTTTACAAGTTTTGAGTTCTCCGGATAGGTCAGGGTAAGATCGCGATCTTTTATGGATACGATAAGGTCAGGATCAGAACCAACAAAGGAGAATCGGGCATGTCGCTTTTCCTTTTCAACGGATTCAAGCATGTATGAACAATCAGCATTCTGCATGGTGGTGTACAGTTGCAGGGGTGAACATTCGGTGCTGACCTTTGCCATCAACTGCACCAGTACGGGAGTACCTGCCTCTTCGATCATACCTGCGAATTCTTCTTTATCAATATCAAATGACATTTTGAACATTATCGTTCACACCTTGCCTCATGTATAAATCTGCATATCTTTTTTTCATCTTTCTTTCCATCTGTTTCAATGCCGGATGCCGTGTCAACAGCATAGGGCAATACGCTTTTGACTGCCTCTCCGACATTGTCAGGGTTCAGTCCGCCTGCGAGTATCACAGGCACTGGAACAGGAGACATATCCACTGCTTCCACCACTGCCCGGCTTACCGACCAGTCGTGCACGGCACCTGTTCCGCCAACCTTTCCGGGTGCACTGGAATCAAGAAGGATGCCATCTACCAGACCACGATCTGTCAGATCGTTAATCTGTTTGACCACAGCATCGATCGTGTCTGCTGTTCCCCTGGTATTGACTGGAATTGAAATTGTTTTTACGATCCCTGTTGCAGTGTTTTTGCGTATGATCTCCAGTTCATCAACTGCAAAATTGTTGTGTATCTGAACTACATCGGGTTTTGCTGTTTCTATCATTTCAAGAGCATGCTTTGCATCATCGGGCATGATCACAAGTACAGTGTCAACAAAAATCGGAACTCTGGATATCAGTTCTGCTGCGGTGTTAAGGTCTATCTTTCGTGGTGTTTCGACCGGCACGTCAGTTATGAATCCGACAGCATCCGCCCCGCAATTTATCGCAAGTTTAACATCGGCATGTGACTTCATGCCGCAGATCTTTACACGCGTTGTATGGGTCATTTGATGTACCGACTGCGGAAAGGATCAAGCAAAGTTCTTGAACTGGTCGAGTTTTTCCATGGCTTTTCCGCTGTCGATCGCATCTTCTGCAAGGGATACGGCGTCCTTTATGGAATCCGCCTTGCCTGCGACATATAATGCGGCGGCGGCATTTATGACAACAATGTCACGTTTTGGACCTTTCTCGCCTTTGAGGATGTAAATGATATCCTGTGCATTTTCCCCAGGTGTTCCGCCTGCGATGTCGTTTGAAACTGCCCGCTTGATACCAAGGTCTTCGGGTGTGAGTGTGTATGTAGATACTTTCCCGTCCCTGAGTTCTGCGACAAAGGTTTCGGAGATGTTCGATATCTCGTCCATTCCGTCACCGTGTACAACAAGGGCACGCTCTGTTCCGAGTTTGTTGAGTACCTGTGCAAGTGGTTCGCAAAGGTTTTTGTCGAACACACCTATGACCTGTCTTTTTGCGTTCGCGGGATTTGTGAGCGGTCCGAGGATGTTAAAAACTGTGCGGACGCCCATCTCTTTTCTGAGTCCTCCAACACGTTTCATTGCAGGATGGAATACCGGCGCAAGCATGAACCCGATGCCAACACCTTCGATGGACTTCTGGACATCAGCAGGCGCCTTATCGATCTTTATTCCGAGTTCCTTGAGCACATCGGCACTACCTGAAAGGGATGTGATGGAATAGTTGCCATGTTTTGCAACCGGCACGCCTGCACCTGCTGTGACGATGGCTGCTGCAGTTGAGACGTTGATGGTGTTATGTACATCTCCGCCTGTACCACAGGTATCGACAAGTGTTCCCCCGACCTGCGGGGATATGAGATTTGCCGCCTTTTTCATGCCTTTTGCAAGCCCTGCGATCTCATCCGGCGTTTCGCCTTTCATCTTCAATGCTATTAGAAATGCGGCAATTTGTGCATCGGTTGCCTCGGTGAATATTTTATTGATTGCGTCTTCGGCTTCTTCTGTTGTGAGTGCCTGGTGTTCGCTCAGTTTCTGGATGTATGATTTCATTGTGATTCCCCTATTAGTTGCAATGTACATTTATGTACAGTGGTGTATGTTTGCGTACATTGTATTTAAGGGTTTTGGGCTGGTTGGAATGGAGAGCGAGGGTTTGTGGCCTTGGGACAAAATTGCCGCAGCATAGCGGTTAGTTTTTATGATAAAAATGCTAAAAAACGCCACAGCATACCGATTCAAAAAATAATATTGTCCCAAGGCCAGGGTTTGTGAAAACAGTAAATATTGTTTTTAGAAAGTAGGGAGGTGATGCAACTTTTAACACAAAGATGCTAAGTTGTGGAATTACAATAATTTTCCTATCATATCCGCCATATAAAAAAGAAATCTTTGTATGATTTTAAATGAAGTCAATATAATTTTGTCGATTCCAAAAGCCCCTTGCAAAAAAGTCAATGCAGTTAATATTAAAATATATGAATTTGTCCTTGCTTGCTGTAATTCATTTTCTCCTTGAATAAAAAAACATTAACCTATTTATTTTTTTTACCACAAATATCAACTTGATCAGAATGTTTATTCTTTTGATATGTAGTTATAATATCATCCATATTATTTGGGACTAAATCGGCTTCAATCAAAATTAAACCCGTGGCATAGGTTGTTAGTTATTCTAACCAGATTTTAGCTGAGTCATTTGGATTTAAAAGATGCAATGAGAATTCTTTATTTAAGGTTAATCTTACATTATGTTCATGTGAGGACATTATAATGTCTTTCAGCATAGCTCCAGAAAATATATTGTTCCCGATATTTTTGATACGTAATCCATATTTAAGAGGCTAATTTTGTATCGGAAATTTAAATTTCTTAAATGCAAATTTATATTTAATTTTAAATATAAATTCAATTTGTAGTTTATTCTCTACCGTAACTCCTCATTTTTTAACCCATATGAATTCATTTGATAATTTAACTTTTTTTAATAATATAAGCTAAAGTTTCCGAGCATATCGATTTTTTCCTGCGCTTTGATTCGATGATTACTTCAAATACACATTGATTTTTTAATATCATCTTATTTTCAAGCATATAGTTTATAAGCAATATTAAATATATAACCCATATATATTAACCCATAGGAACTAACCATGTCAACCATACCAAAGAAAGTCTCAGATGCCTTTGAAGAACTCAAGAAAAAGTACGACATTTATCTCGAACTGAAAAAGATAAACGGTCATTATTACATTTATCATGCAACCAGTGAATGGGATAAAGAAAAGAAAAACCCACATAAGGTAACTGAATATATTGGAAAGATTACCATTGACGGACAATTC